>SLEY01000144.1 GCA_007124535.1 Planctomycetaceae bacterium | reverse complement strand
GGGGCGCCTCGTTTCGTAGTTGATGGTACAAGGTTTCTCGAGCGGAACCGACCAGGAACGTCGCTTGCCCGCTTCGCACCCGCCGATGCGTACGGGGAGCGAGGTGTTCGATCCACGGATAATGGTCCGTATTGATCGGGTAGTGTTCGAACAGGCGGCTGGCACTGATGTTTCCCACATAGTGGCGGAGGATCAGGGCTTCGAGAGCCGGATCGTCCAGGCCGTCGGTGTCCAGGGCTTGGCGACCTTGGCGGCTGGCAACGTGCGGGTGGAAGGGTTCCGGGTCGCGCTGGCCGACCAAGGCGACAATCGAGCGGGCGGGGTAGAAGTCGCCTCGCCACAACAGCACCTGGGGAAACACGGCGTCCATGGTCCGGGCGATGATCCCGAATTCCTGTTGGGAGACCTGGTACAGGGGCAGCCATTGGACGTAGATCCCGCCCGGCTTCAGACGTTCTCGGCCCGTGCGATAGTGTTGGTAGGTATACAGATTCCCGGTTCCGGCTTTCCAGGGCGTGAACAGATCGCTGATAATCACATCGAAGGTTTCCCGGCTGCGGCTGAGGCAATTCCGGCCGTCTTCGGCGTAGATTTGCACGCGTGGGTCATCGAACAATCCATTCGTCCAGGGGGTGAAGTGGTGGGTGGCCAAGGAGACGACTTCGGGCAGGATCTCGGCGACCACCACACGCTGGACCGGAAAGGCCAGGCAGGCCCCGGCCGTGATCCCGGTTCCCATACCCAAGTAGAACACGGATCGCGGATCGGGATGGGTCAGCAGGGGCACGAGTGTCTGATCCCGTTCCGGTCGCAGTGCGCGGGAGCTGCCCAACGTGTAGTAGGTATTGACACGGATTGCTCGATGTCCGCCGGCCACTTCGACGGCGGCGACCGTCGCATGGGCCCCTTCACGCACCTCCAGCACCCGCCGATCTCCCGACCGCACCCCGATCGGCGCCGCGGGCAAGCCCAGGGGACGGGCCAAGGCCAACCCGAGGACGCCGCATAGGCCGAACACCGCCCCCGCCAAGCGCCACCGTGTCGGCGGGTTCAGCAGCAGGGCGACCAACAAGGCCAGGTACACGGCAGCCAGCAGCAGCAGGGCATGCCAGACGCCGACCAACGGCAGCAGGAGGAAGCCGCCGACCAGTGCCCCCAGAATGGCGCCGACCGTATTGACCGCCACCAGCCGCCCCACGACTTCGCCCGGTTGCTGCCGCTGGGCCTCCAACACGCGCAGCAGGTACGGCAGCACGGCGCCGAGGATGAGGCCGGGCAAGCCCATCACGATCAGGGCCACGGCGCCCACGCGGGCCAGATAGCCGTACCAGCCTTGATCACCGCCCAGGTAGCCGAAGCCTCCGGTTGCCTGGTAGAACAGCCAGGGCGAGAGGGCGGTGAGCAGGGCGGATAGCAGCAGCAGGCCGGCCAGCAACTGCGGTGCGCTCCAGCGCCGGATGCGGCACAGCAGGTTCGCCAGGGTGGCTCCCAAGGCCAGGGCCACCAGGAATGTGGACAGGACCAGCGCGTAGGTATGGGCGGAGTTCTGGAGCACTTGGGCAAACAATCGCGTCCAGAGCACTTCGGTCGCCAGCGTGGTGAACCCCGAAGCAAAGGCGATTGTGCCGATCAAAAACGCGGGCAACGTGTGCCCCGGCTGGAGCAACGGCGGCGGGTCCCCCCGGTCCATGACGGCCCCATCCGCCGGCGGAGTCCGTTCGGCCAGCCGGCGTTGCCGCAGAGCGATGGCGGTGGCAGCCAGACCCACAAACAGGTCCAGAGCGACGGCCAACAGGTAGGCGTTACGAAATCCCAGCGCCAACGGCAGCACGAACCCGGCCGCCAAGGCCCCGGTCGCCGAACCGGCCGTATTCACCGCGTACAATTGGGAACCGGTACGCCCCAAGTGCTCTCGCGAGCGGACCAGATGCTGGGCCATCAGCGGCAAGGTTCCCCCCATCAGAAAGGCCGGCGGAAGCAGGATCGTTGCCGCCACCCCCGCCTTGAGCAACGTATCGGCAACCACCGAATGGCCCGCCAAAGCGTACATCGCCGGGTAGGTTGCGTGGTACGCATCCACCAGCAGGAAGTGTCCCAAAGCGGTGAGCGCCACCCCGACTTCCACCAAGCCAAACCCCAGCAGACTGGAACGGAGACGCGGTGCAGCATACCCGAAGACCCAGCTGCCCAGCGCAATGCCCGTAAAGAAGACCGCGATTGTCAGCGCCGCCGCCTGAGCCGTACTACCGAACAGCAGGCCCAATTCCCGCACCCACAACACTTGGTAGACGAGCGCGGCAAAGCCGGAAACAAAGAACAGGACCAGCAGGGCAAGCGCCGTGAGGCGGTCCCGGTGTTGTACAAGGATCATCAAGGGCAATTACCTGTAAGAAAAAAAAACGACCCGACCGCCGCCTTTCCCCCGCCTGCGTCGTCCCCGGCGGCGAGAATGTCGGGCAGAAAGACGGGGTCACGGACCGGGGCTTCGGTCGCTCGGCTCACAAATACTCGGTCCTGCGGCCCGATGGTGGCCACCATCAGGGTAATGAGATACGGCATTTCAGGGCGATTGGAGAGCTTCTGATGAAAACAACTCGTTTTTATGGGGGGGGTAAAATAAGGCATGGCAGGGTGAAAACGCCGCCAACCGGCCCCCCCACGTGCCGCACTTCGCCTCTTCCTGGAATATTGAAAAAATCGAAACGGAACTCGGGGGGAATTCCCCGAAGGCTCCTGGGTTCCTCGGGCAAACCATGATACACTAGGATGCTGGCATCTTCCGAGGAGAGGAGTGGGTTTTTTGGCGCCAAGCGGGGAAGTGATCGAATCATGACGGATACGGGGCAACCGATGGAGAACCCGGGCGAGGGTTCGGGGCATCAAAGCGAGCAGGTGCGGGTGCAGCATCTCAGTGCCCGCGTCCCCGAGCGGGTCAGCCGCGGGGCGTTCAGCACCGGGGCGATTGTGATGACCGGCGGGACGGAATTCATTGTGGATTTCATCCAGAACCTGGGAACCCCCCCCTCGGTGGCTGCCCGGGTGATTATGCCGCATGCTTGTCTGCCGCAGTTTATCGAAGCGTTGCGGAAGAATCTGGACATCTACCGCCAGCGATTTGGGGAGCCGCCCGTGCTGCCGCGAGCCGCGTTGCCGGCGCGGCATCCCAGTGCGCAAGAGATCTATGATGAACTGAAGCTGCCCGATGACCTGCTCAGCGGGGCCTATGCCAATGGGGTGATGATCGGGCACACCGGTTCGGAGTTCAAATTCGACTTCCTGACGAATTTGTTCCCGACCTCGGCGGTCTCGGCCCGTGTGTTCCTATCGGTGCCGCAGGTACCGCGTTTGCTGGACTCTTTGCAGAACACGTACAAGCAGTTTCAGCAGCGGGTCCAGCAGAAGCGTCCACCGGGGCAATTTCCGGGGCAATTTCCGGGGCAATCGCCAGGGCAATCGCCGGGGCAATCGCCGGGGCAATCGCCAGGGCAATCGCCAGGGCAATCGCCAGGGCAATCGCCAGGGCAATCGCCGGGGCAATTTCCAGGGCAATCGCCGGGGCAATTTCCAGGGCAATCGCCGGGGCAATTTCCAGGGCAATCGCCAGGGCAATCGCCAGGGCAATCGCCAGGGCAATCGCCAGGGCAATCGCCGCCGAACCCGCCGGATCCGCCGCCGCCCGAGCCGCCGGAAGGCTCAGGTGGGATGGTTTAATTTTCGGCAGCAAAACGGGGGTGGCGTCCACTGCCCGCGTAACCCGGGGTGGCCTGCGCCCCGCAGCCGCCAGCGACAGGAGAGTTGCCAATGACTCAAGTGGACCCAGCCACAAATGTCCCGCTCGGACCGTCGTTGACCCGGGAGGACGAGCACCACATCCATTGGGCGGCCTGTGCCGTGGTCGCGGCGGCCGTCCACGAGAATCCGCGGGGCGTGGAAACGGAACTCGAGTCGCTGGCGGCCGCTCGCACTCAGGTAATGGGCGCCTTCGTGACGTTGAAACGACAAGGGCGCTTGCGAGCTTGCTGTGGTACCCTGGGACGTCCGATGCCGTTAAGTCAGGCGGTGTCCCAGGCGGCCTGGCGAACCGGTTCCGAGGACAGCCGCTTTCCCAGTATCTCGCCCACCGAACTGCCGTTCCTCGAGCTGGACGTCACCCTGCTGTTCGGTTTCGAAACGATCACCGCCCGCGGCCACCAGCGGAGGGAACAAATCGAATTGGGCCGGCATGGCCTGCAGGTCAAACGCGGGCAGCACGCCGGACTGCTGCTGCCCAGCGTGCCAGTGGAATGGGGTTGGAACGTCGAGCAGTTTCTGGAACATGTCTGTCGCAAGGCCGGGCTGCCCGGCACGGCGTGGCGGGACGACCCGACCCAATTGCAACGGTTCGAAGGGCACGCGATCCACGGCGATTTCCAAGTCGATGCGGCGGCCGAGGGGGTGGGAGAAAAACCCGCCCGTTTCTCGCCCGATGAATTGGCCGAATTGGCGGAACAGACCCGCCAGAATTTGTTGAACCTCTTGCGGGGGGCCACGCCGAATTACTACTTGCCCGGTTGCCCCGATGGCCCCGTGCCGCTGGTCTCGATCCATGTAACGTGGCCCGAAGAAACCCGGCCGTTGCAGTTCGCGCGGATGTCGCTGCGACCCGGTCTGCCGCTCCAGTCCACGTTGTTTCAATTGGCCCAAGCCGCGGCGGCTCGCCTGCAAGCGAAACCGGGCGATGACTCCCTCTGGAAAGGGGTGGGACTGGGTTTGACCCTGTTGTCCGATCCGGCGATGCACGGCACGGTGGCCGCACCGGACCTGAGGGGCATCGATCCGTCGCGGCGCGCGCTGCTGGTGGTCGAAGGCTCGCAGCACGTTTGGCGTTTTGATCCGCAGCAATCGCCCGAGGAACTGCTCGAGTCGGCTTTGCACGAGATCCGGGTCTCGCATCCCGAGACCGCATCGATCTTCAGTCTGGCGGCCGTCTCCACCCGGGCGCCGAGTACGATGGCCACGCCCTTGCCCGCCGTGGACGGTCCGGCCCAGCGCCCGGCGGCGGTGGCGGGCAGTTTCTATCCCGGCGATCCGGCGGCCATGTCCCAAGCGGTCGAGCGGTTGCTGGAGGGGGAACCGGTTGAGCCGGAGCGATGGCCGGCCGCATTGGTTCCTCATGCGGGTTGGACCTACTCCGGGCGTCTGGCCGCGGCGACTTTGCAGCGAGTGCAGATTCCGCCGGTGGTGTTCATCCTGGCGCCGAAGCACAGCGCTCCGGGGCCGGGTTGGGCCGTCGCTCCGCACCGCTCGTGGGCGATTCCCGGCGGGACGGTTCCCGGAGACCCCGACCTGGCGGTGCGCTTGGCTCAAGCCGTGCCCGGCCTGGAACTGGATGCGGCCGCGCACCAGCAGGAGCATGCGATCGAGGTCCAATTGCCCTTGCTCGCCCGCTTGGCCCCGCACACCCGGGTAGTGGGCCTTGTGATGTCGGCCAGTGACTGGGAGGCCTGCCACCGTTTCGCTACCGGTCTGGCCGAATTCCTCCGCGGCCTGCCCGAGCAGCCGTTGCTGCTGATCTCCAGCGACCTGCACCATTTCGCCAGCGAGGCGGAGAGCCGCCGCTTGGACGAAATCGCACTCCAAGCCATTGAGACTCTCGATCCGCCGCATGTGTTGGAAACGATCGTCCAGCGTTACCAGATTAAGATGTGCGGGGTCAGCCCTTGCGTGACGGTGATGGAAACCTTGCGGCAGTTGGGCCAATTGGATCGGTGCGAGCGCGTGGGTTATACGACCAGCGCCGAAGCCAGCGGCGATACCCGCCGCGTGGTCGGCTACGGCGGACTTTTGTTGGGTGGAACTCGATAAGCACTTGGATTGGAAAGGTTTTCTCATGCGGAGGCTTTCCTTGCCACGCGTTTGGCGATTCGCCTTGCTATTCCTGCTGGGTTGGAGCAGCGGTTTCTGTCTGCCGCTCGCTCGCGGGCAGCTGAT
>SLEY01000698.1 GCA_007124535.1 Planctomycetaceae bacterium | reverse complement strand
TAGGTCCCGGGGGACAAGGCATGTTCGTGCGGAATCTGCAGGAACCACTGCTGATCGACGATCGTCAGATGACCGTCGCCGCTGAGATAGGTTTCGTCGCCGATCTCCACCTGCAAGGCGCCTTCGCCGATCGGGAACCGATCGTCCATGACCAGCCCCGTCAACTCGGGCGCCGGGTCGCTGGTGGTCAGCGGATCGACGGTTACGATCGGCGGGGTCAGGTCGATGATCAATTCGTCCATCGTCTCATCGCTGGCCGTGTTCCCTTCGTCATCCGTGGTGGTGGCGCTGACCGTGTAGACGCCTTCCTCCAGGGCATTCTCTTCGGGAATCTGCAGTTCCCAGGTCGATTCGCTGACGCTGAGATGCCCGTCGCCCTGGACGTAGGTATGCTCATCGACAACCACTTCCAGCGTTCCGCCACTGACCGTGCCGGTGAGCAGGGGCGTGGTTTCGTTGGTGATCAGCGGTTCCACGGTGACCTCCAGGGGCGCTCCTTCGATCACCAGTTCTTCGCTGGTCAGGTCGCTGCCCACGTTGCCGGCGGCGTCCGTCGCGGTGGCACTGACGGTGTAGACGCCGGGTTCCAGCGCCTGCTCTTCCGGAATCTGCAGGGTCCAGATCGTGTCGCTGACACTCAGATGCCCATCGCCTTCGACATAGACATTCCCGCCGATCGTCACTTCCAGCGTCCCTTCGCTGACCGTGCCGGTCAGCTGCGGGGTGGTGTCGCTGGTGGTCAGGGGATCGACGGTGACGGCGGGCGGGGTCAGGTCGATGACCAGTTCGTCCGTTGTGTCGTCATTGCCCACGTTGCCGGCGGCATCGGTGGCCGTGGCGCTGACCGTGTAGGTGCCTTCTTCCAGCGGGTGTTCGGCCGGAATCTGCAGCATCCATTGCTCGTCCTCCACGGTCAGATGCCCGTCGCCGACCTGGTAGACCTGGCCGTCCACACGGACTTCCAGCGCCCCGTCGCTGAACGTACCGGTGATCAGGGGCGTGGTGTGGTTGGTGATCAGGGGATCGACGGTGACGACGGGCGGGGTCAGGTCGATGACCAGTTCGTCCGTCGTGCCGTCATTGCCCACGTTGCCGGCGGCATCGGTGGCCGTGGCGCTGACCGTGTAGGTACCTTCCTCCAGCGCATGTTCGGCCGGGATCTGCAGGGTCCACACATCGCCCTCGACGCTCAGGTGGCCGTCGCCCGCGGTATAGGTCTGCTCGTTGACGGTCACCTGCAACTCGCCTTCGCTGACCGTGCCGGTCAGGGTGGGAGTCGTGCTGTTGGCCAGCAGCATATCGACGGTCACCTGCGGCGGCGTGGTGTCGATGACCAATTCGTCCGTCGTGCCATCGCTGCCCGCGTTGCCTTCGGTATCGGTGGCGGTCGCCGTGACGGCGTAAACGCCGTCGGTCAAGGCGTGTTCGGCGGGCAGATGCAGGGTCCACAGTTCGCCGTCGACCGTCAGATGACCATCGCCGGCCGTGTAGGTCTGACCGCCGACGGTCACTTGCAAATCCCCATGGCTGACGGTTCCGGTCAACTCCGGCGTCACGCTGTTGGTGATCAGCGGATCGACGGTGACCATTGGCAGGCTGGCATCGATCACCAACTGGTCCGTGGTGGGATCGCTGCCGGTGTTGCCCGCGGCGTCCGTCGCGTTGGCCTCGACCGTATAGGTTCCTTCGGCCAAAGCGTGCTCGGCGGGGATCTGCAGCGTCCACTGCTGGCCCGTGACGGTCAGATGCCCGTCGCCGGCGGTGTAGGTCCGCTCGGCGACCGTCACTTCCAGTTCGCCGTCGCTCAGCGTACCGGTGATGGCGGGAGTCGAGAGGGTGGTCGCCAGCGGGTGGACGGCGACTTCGGGCGGCGTGGTGTCGATGACCAGCTGGTCCGCGTCTTCCGCCTGGCCCTCATTCCCGGCCGCATCGACGGCGGACGCCAGGACGGTGTACGTGCCCTCGTCCAGCGGCTGTTCCGCCGGGATCTGCAGGGTCCACTGGTCGCCCTCGACCGTCAAATGCCCGTCACCGGCCGTATAGGTCTGCTCCGCCACGGTGACCTGCAAGGTTCCCTCGCTGACCGTACCGGTCAGGGTGGGCGTGACGTCGTTGGTGATCAGGGGATCGACGGTGACGACGGGCGGGGTCAGATCGATGACCAGTTCGTCCGTGGTGGCGTCGCTGCCCACGCGGCCCTCCGCATCGGTGGCCGTGGCGGTCACGGTATAAACGCCTTCGACCAAGGCATGTTCCGCCGGGATCTGCAGGGTCCATTGTTCATCCTCGACCGTCAGATGCCCGTCGCCGGCGGTGTAGGTCTGGCCGCCGACCATCACTTCCAGGTCTCCGTGGCTGACGGCGCCGGTCAGGGTCGGGGTCGGGTCGTTCGTGATCAGCGGGTCGACCGTGACTTCCGGCAGGCTCAAGTCGATCACCAACTGATCCGTGGCCGGGTCGCTGCCGACATTCCCTGCCGCGTCGGTGGCGGTGGCGGTGACGGTATGGGCGCCTTCGGCCAGGGCATGCTCGGCGGGAATCTGCAAGGTCCACTGCTCGCCCTCGACCGTCAGGCGCCCGTCGCCGGGAGTATAGACTTGCCCGGCCACCTCCACCTGCAGTTCTCCGTCGCTGACCGTGCCGGTCAAGGTCGGGGTGGTATCGGTGGTGTTCAAGGGATCGACGGTCACCACCGGGGGCGTCAGATCGATGACCAGTTCCGCCGTGACACTCTCCGTGCCGGCGACGTTCGTAGCCGACGCTTCGATGACGAACGTGCCTTCCGGCAGGGCATGTTCGGCGGGGATCGTCAAGCTCCACGCCTCGTCGTCGACGATCAGGTGGCCGTCGCCCGCGGTATAGGTCTGATCGCCCACCACGACCTGCAGCGTCCCGTCGCTGACGGCGCCGGTCAGGGTCGGGGTGGGGTCGTTCGTGATCAGCGAGTCCGCGCTGACGGAGGGCAAGCTCAGGTTGATCACCAGTTCATCGGTCGCGGTGCGGGTTCCCACGTTGCCGGCGGCATCCGTGGCCGAGACCACCACGGTATGGGCGCCTTCGGCCAGGGCGTGTTCGGCGGGGATCTCCAGCGTCCAGTCCGTTCCAACCACCGACAGATGGCCGTCACCGGCGGTGTAGGTCCGGCCGTCGACCACCACTTCCAGATCGCCGTCACTGACGCTGCCGCTGAGCGTCGGCGTGGGATCCGCGGTGGTCAGGGCGTTGAAGCTGACGGTGGGCGGCACCGTATCGATCACCAATTCATTGATGGTACCGGCGCTGCCGACCGTTCCCGCGGCGTTGGTCGCCGAGGCTTCCACGTCGTAGGTGCCGTCGGGCAAGCCGTGGGTGGCCGGGATCTGCAGGGTCCAATTCGAGTTGGTTACGGTCAGCAGGCCGTCGCCGGCGACGTAGGTGCGGTCGTTGACGACGACCCGCAGATCGCCTTCGCTGACCGTGCCTGTCAGGGTGGGCGTATTGGTGTTCGTGATCAGCGGGTCAACCGTCACGACGGGCACCGAGGAATCGATCCGCAGCTCGTCGCTCGTCGTATCGCTGCCGACATTGCCTGCCGCATCCGTGGCGGTGGCGCTGACCGTATACACGCCGTCCGCCAGGGTGTGCGCGTCGGGGATCTGCAGCACCCACTCGGTGCCGACCACCGACAGATGCCCGTCGCCGGCCGTGTAGGTGCGGTTGTTCACCACCACCTGCAAGCTGCCTTCGCTGACGGTGCCGCTGAGGGCCGGTGTGGGATCGGCGGTGGTCAGCGGCTTGACCGTCACGGCGGGCGGGACGGTATCGACCACCAATTCGTTGGTGGTGCCATCCTGGCCCACGTTGCCGTCGGCGTCGGTGGCCGAAGCGGATACGGTGTAGATGCCGTCGTCGAGCGCGTGCTCGGCGGGGATCTCCAGCGTCCAGCGATCGCCTTCGACACTCAGATGCCCATCGCCGGCGGTGTAGGTGCGGTTGTTCACCACCACCTGCAGGTCCCCGTGGCTGACCGTACCGGTGATCGTGGGCGTGTTGTCATTGGTCAGCAGCGAGTCCACCGAGACGCTTGGCGGTTCCGGCGTATCGGGGTCATCGGGGTCATCGGGATCGTCCGGTGTGCCGGGCTGCATATTCAAGTACTGGGGACTGACGTCGATGCGGATCAGATGGGAATCGTCGTTGGTCGCCAGGCGTTTGACGAAGTAGGGCCGTTCGCTCAGGTCCAGGGTGGTCTGTTGCGGATCGCCCTGGTCGTTCCAGGCGGTCAGCGTCAATTCCTCGGCGTCCTCGGACAACTCGGCTTCCATCCAACCGGCTTCGGCAAAGCCATCCCAGCCGGCCAGGACCGAGTACCAGTGCGCGGAGCCGCCCGCTTGTACGGCCAGCAGCAGGGATTCCGTGGTCGAGATCGAAGTCTGGTTCGGGGCGCGGGCCAGCAGGTCGGCGATGCCGATGGAGTCGGGGTCTCGCCCGGCGTTATCGAAGTTGTTGTCGTGGCTGTCGCCGTCCGAGCTGGTCGAATTGACGGTCAATTCCGTGCCATCCTCTTGCAGGAACACGCCGCCGGCATAGCTGAGTTTATAGTCGCCGGGGGCCAGGTCGGCGAATTCGTAACGGCCGTCCGCCCGGGTCTGGGTGGTCCGATTTACGTCCGTGCCGAAGTCGTCCATGCCGCTCAGGGTGACCTCCAAGCCGCCTACGCCGCTGTCGTCCGTGTTGGACTTCACGTAGCCGCTGATATTGCGAGCGGCATAGGGGGTCACGGTGATGCTGACGGTCGCGGTCGCCGTCTCGCCGGAGGGATCGGTCAGGGTGTACGTGAACGTCTCGTCGCCCTCGAAGTCGGCGGCCGGCTGGTAGCGGACGTCCCGGGAACCGCTGGAAATGGTGACCGTACCGCCTTGGGTCCCCTGCGTGACGCTGGTGATCTGGGTCCCGGCCGGGAAGACGTCGTTGCCCATGACATCCAGGGTGCGGGGCGCGGCGTTCATCGTGATCGTGAACGCGTCATCGCGGGCGTTCAACTCCTGGACCGGATCATCGGGGTCGTCGGGGTCATCGGGGTCCGGGTCCCCCACGGTGACGTGGACCGTGGCCTGATTCTCGCCCCCGTCCGCTTCCTGAACGGTATAGACAAAGCTGTCCGTGCCGGAGAACCCCGGAGCGGGCGTGTACAGCACGCCCGTGCCTCCCTCGGCGATCTCGATGACCGCGTCGGCGCCGGAGGTGCCCACCGCGGTGACGGTCAATTCCCGTCCCGGAACCTCGGGGGAATCGTTGGCCAGCACGTCGATGAACTGGGCCTCGGCGTCCAACTCGATCGTCGCCGTGTCGTTCACCGCCGTCGGCCGGCCAATGGCCCGCACGTCGATGGTGACCGTCGCCGTATCGGTCAGTTTCTCGGGATGGCCGGAGGGGCGATCCGCGATGGTGTAGGTGAAGGTCTCCGTGCCGTTGAATCCGGCGGCGGGGGTGTAGAGCAGATGGGTCCCGTTCGGGGCGATCTGGACGAGGCCCCCGTGACTGGTCGGCCCGACCTCCATCACCCACAACGTTTCGTCAATGTCCGGGTCGATCTGGTCGTTGTCCAGCACATCCAGGAAATTCTCCTGGCTGTTCTCGTCGACTTCGAACAAATCGTCCACGGCGATCGGCGGATCGTTGACGGGCGCCACCTGGACCGTGACATTGGCCGTGCTGGTGAATTCGCCGTTGGTGATCGTATAGGTGAATTCCTCCTCGCCGAAGAAATCCGGCACGGGCGTGTACAACAGGCTTTGGCCATCCGCGGCGATCGTGACCGTGCCGCCCTGGCTGGTCGGGCCGGTTTCGATGATCGTCATCTCGCCGCCCGCCTCGTTGATGTCATTGGCCAGCACGTCCAGCACGAAATCGACGCTGTCCTCGTCCACATTGAACAGATCGTCGTTGGCGATCAAGCCCGAACCGACGATCAGCGAGGCGGGAACCATCGTGACGGCTTCCCAGGGAACTTCGTCATTCAGCCCGAACAACAGCAACTCACGGCCGGGCAATTCGGACGGATAGGGCGTGAAATGCACCTCCCCGGGCGCGTCCGCCTGGTAACGCAGGACGAACAGCACCTCCTTGCCGCTGCCAATCGGCGTGATCGGCCCGAAGGCCCCGATCTGCTCGATCTGCCCGGGAGTGGAAAAGTCGCCCGCTCGCCCGTTCTGGTACTTGTCGCCAAAGGCCACCTCGTCCCAGTGGGTGGCATACGACGTAACCAGATCGGGATCGTACTCCAGGTCCATGTAGGCCGCGAAGACTCCCTGGGCGTCGTCGCGCAGATCCTGGACGTAGGCCCAGACGTAGAAATCCTCGCCGGGGCGCACGGAGGTCAACGGATTCTCATCTTCATCCGCCACCCGCAACTCGATCATCGCCAATTGTTCGACCACCGTGACGTCGATCTCGACGTGCTGCGCCGTGGTATTGCCGGCCAGATCGCTGGCGATGATCTGGAAGCTGGTCAAACCGCCTTGATCCACCGTGGGCGTCCAGCGGAATTCGCCGCTGTCCGGGTCGATCGTGGCGCCGGCCGGGGCGCCTTCCAGCGAGTAACGGAAACCGGGCGTGCCTTCCTCCGGGTTCTGAGCGTCATAAACCAGCAACTGGCCACTGGTGGCTTCTGCCGGCGGCGTCGAAGTGAAGTCCGGCGGTGGGACCGTGTCCAAGGTGACCGTGATCGTCTCCGAACTGTCGCTGGTCTCGCCGGCCAGGGTCTGATAAGCCGTAATCACGTATTCGCCGTCGCCCCGATCGCCCAAGGCCTCCGTCGTGATCTGGACGCTCTCTCCACTGGCTACCGCCTGCCCGATCACATCGCCGTTCGTGAACAACTGGACCGTCGCCCCGTCCACGACATTCGAGACCACAAAGGTCATGGGGCTGATGTTCGTGACGTTGTCGCCCACGATATTCGAATCCGACTCGGCGGCCAATTCGACCACCGGTTCCGGCAAGTCCACCGCCTCGCCCTCGACCGTGATCTGCACCAACTGGGTGTCCCAGGCATCGCCTTCCAGGCCGCGGACCCCGACCAGCAGCTCGAGTTCGCCGACATAACCTGCCGGCGGCGTCACCACGACCAGACCCGTGTCGTGATCCACGTCCAGGTCATACTCCACGTCGCCCAGTTCGCCCGCATCGAAATAGACCGGATTCCCCCGGATGTCGATCGCTTCCAGCTGGATCTCCAGCGGCGTGTCGACGGGAGTGGTGAAATCCGGCAGATCCGCCAGGAACGGCGGCGGAACACTCGGATCCGCCTCGATCGCCACCTGGAATGTCTGCTCCACCGCATTGCCCAGCGCATCCTCGACCGTCACCGTGATGTTCGCCTGCTGACCCACCGCGTCAGGATCGGCCTTGAGCATCACCACCGCGTTCTCGGTGTCCTGGAAGATCTCGACCCGGTCCATCACCACCGGGACCGTCGGACGATGCTCGACCTCCTCCGGAGCGACCTCGGGATCGTCCGCATCCGTATGCGCGCTGCCGATCGCGTCCAGCACATGCTGGCCTTCCACCAGCTGACCGAAGATCGAATGGTTGAAATCCAACCAGCGCGTCGGAGCCAAGGTCACGAAAAACTGGGAGTCGTTGGTGTCGTCTCCCGATTTCGCATACGACAGCACGCCCGGGCTGACATGCATCAGCTCGGGGTGGTACTGGTCATCGAAGGTGCCCAAGTCCGAGCCGCCCATGCCCGTTCCTGTCGGGTCGCCGCCCTGGATCATGAAACCGTCGATCACCCGGTGGAAAATCACGCCGTCGTAAAAGCCGGTTTCGGCCAGTTCGATCACTCGGCCGGTCGGACGGGGGGCCCGCTGTTCGAACAACTCGAAAACCATCTCGCCCCAGTCTTCGACCTCGATCCGCATGCTCCGGTTGCCTTCCAGCACCGTGGGCTCGACCAGCGGATTGTCACTGGTCACCGTGTAGGTCAGCGACGAACCGGCCGGGTGATACCCGTCCAAAGCGACATGCAACGGCGCGCCGGCCAGCACGATCGTGTCCTCGATGCCCTTGAGGTACGGCTGGTCCGACTCGGGAATCGGCACCCCGGCCAGCGCCGAGAGATCTTCGAGCGATTGAATGCCCGTGACCATCGTGCCGTCGGCGAATTCCCACGTCGGGAATTCCGTGATGTCGTAGGCCTCGCCGATTTCGTTCAGCGTGCGATCCGGATGGGTCACGTCGACCAGGGGCAGATAGCGGGCTCCGTCGGCGAACAGGGCCGCCTGTTCGGTTGTTTCCCCCGACCAGGGGGCACCGAAGAGGATCGCCTCGGAATCGAACAGCGCCTGGGCGAAGGCCACCCGATCCGGGGCCGCCGCCGCCTCGCCCTCCGCGCCCAGCGTGGAGAACACGCCCGCTTCGGTGGCGTGGGCCGTATCCTCCACCGAATACTCGGTGTTTTCCGTCCAGGGGGTGGCGGTGGCCGCCAAATCCGCCAGCAGATCCGCAGCCAGCAGGCTCCGCATTTCGAGCGGTTCCAAGGTCAGAGTCGAACGGCGATCACGACGGTGTTTTCTCCGGCGGATGTTGCCGAACAGAGGCAGATGACGCAAACGACGCAAAAAGGGTTTTCTGATCTTCATGGCATCTTTGGAAAGTGTTAGGGGGGTTTCACTGGATGTTCGGGACCTACGGATTGACGTACTCTTCCAGATCGTTCGAAACTCGCCCCAATGTTTATCTATTCTTCGGAGACTACCCATTCTCCAGGAGCGAACGACTCGACCTGCCGCTTGCCACTCCTACGATCGTCAAAGTCAAGTTGTGCGGAGCCCAGGTGAGTCATCAAGTTCGAATAGGGGGAGTGGTTTATCACGGTGGTATCTCTCAGACCGGTTGCGAAGGTTGGTTCTTGGACGGCAACGGAGCCGTCAAGTTCCTAAGTCGGAGGGGGAATCCTGATCGAGGGACGTTAGGCAACCCGCAGCAAATAATCCACCTCGTTATCGTTCATCGTTCGGCGAGGGTCTCCTGACCCCGCCGCGACCTACGCGAGACCTTCGGTCGGCGCGGTGGCTCGGTCAGAGACCGGCCACAACGCTGGCCACAACGCTGGTCAGAGATCGGCCACAGCCCTACGGGTACATTATTCCTTGTGAGTTGCCTCAGTCGATTACACTCAGTCGAACAGTCGGGGGATTGAAGGACGCCTAAGTGGAGGGGACTAAGTGGAGGGGACTAAGTGTAGGGGGACTAAGTGGAGGGGGACTAAGTGGAGGGGGACCGGGCTACATTATCACTCCAGCCCCACGAAGAAATCGTCAACTTATTTTGACGCGACGCCTAAGTCGGAGGGGGAATCCTGATCGACGGACGTTACCTCGCCTGTAAACACCACGTATGGGGTGCCCCTATTGGGAAATGTGCTCGAGCAAGCCACAATGGCGTGCCGAAATCGCCTGTTTTCGAATCTCTGCTGCCAAGGTGCTGCGATGACCCCTCCTTTATCTCTGGCCGTCTGGATCTCCGGCGGCGGCACGACCCTGGGTAATTTGCTGGAAAAAATTTCTGCCGGCGAACTGGATGCGGAGGTGAAATTGGTCATTTCGAGTAGTCCTCAGGCGGGCGGATTGCAGTTTGCCGCCGAGGCGTCGATACCGTCGCGGGTAATTCGCAAGGCGGATTATGGCGACGCCCCCTCGTATTCCCAAGCGATGTTCGAGCCCTGCCGCCAGGCGGGCGTCGAGTTGGTCGTCATGGGCGGCTTTTTGAAACATGTGTTGATCCCGCCGGATTTCGAGAATCGGGTGATGAACATTCACCCGGGACTGATCCCCGCCTTCTGCGGGAAGGGCTTTTTCGGGCGCCATGTGCATCAGGCGGTCCTGGATTACGGGGCCAAGCTCAGCGGCTGTACGGTCCATTTCGCGGACAACCAGTACGATCACGGTCCGATCATTCTGCAGCGGGCCGTTCCGGTCCTGGACGACGACACGGCGGAGAGCCTGGCGGCTCGGGTGTTCGAGCAGGAATGTGTGGCCTATCCGGCGGCGATCCAGCAGTATGCCGAAGGCCGTTTGCAGGTGGTGGGTCGGCGGGTGTTTTCCCGTCCTCCCGCATAACGCGTCATACCTCGCCCGCGCCCGCCATGACCAACTCGCCTTTCAAAATGCCCTTCATCCCCTTCAGTTCGGCGGCGACCTGCTGCAGACGGCTGGCCGAACCTCGCAGGATGATGACTTCCAGACAGATATCGTGGGTCAGATGGACATGGGTGGTCGCGACGATGAGGTCATTGTGATCGTGCTGTAATTTGGTCAGCCGCTCTCCCAGTTGCGGCTTGTGATGGTCGTACACCAGCGTCAGCGTTCCGGCCACCTGTTCGGTACCCTCCAGCCACAAGCGGGTCATCAGCCGATCGTGGATCAACTGCCGGACGGCTTCGCTGCGGGTAGCGAACTGTTCTTGCTGGCAGTATTCGTCGAACTTTTTCAGGAGTGCTTCTTCCAGCGAAACGGTGAAGCGGACAACGAACGACATGCGGGGGCTCCCTCGGGGTGTTTTCTTGCTCGATTTCAATACTCGTCCAGCAACTGGAGCAAGCGCTGTCGGGTCGGATCCTCGTCTTCTGGCTGGCTCGCCCCGGGCAGGCCGTCTTCCAACAGTTCTTCGATCGCGGGCCGCAAACGGCCGTCGGCGGCCAGGGCCTGGACGGCAGGTTCCGACTCCAGCAGCTTGATCAGCAGACGGTGGCGAGTGGCCGCCACCGTCTGTTCCCGGCACAGCCGGTACAACGCGGGAAGCTGGGACGCGTCCTTCAACGCTTGGATCGTAGCCGGCCGGTTCAGCAGGTGCATCAGCAGCTGCTCGCGCGTCGGTTCGTGGGGCTCGCGGCGCGCCACGTCCAGCAGCCATTCCGTTCGCTCGGCCGCCACCAGATGCTCGACCAGCGCCGGCTGGTTCAGCAAGCGGCCCAGCAGCATGCCTCGGCGTTCCGGTCGATCTTCCGTACGCACATGATCGGCCAGATCGTCCAGCCCGTCTTGGGCGAGGATCGCGCTGACGTTGTCCGCGCGTTGCAGCAACCCCTCCCAGATCTGATAGCGCCGATCCTGGGACACCCCGGCGATCCATCCGTACAACTGTCCCATCTCCCCCTGCTCCGCGAAATGCCGCACGAACGGCGGCGAAGCCATCAAGGTGCGGAGCAAATGGTTGTAAAAGTGATTCTCTTCCAACTGCCGCACCAGCAGCAGCAGCGTATCCAACTGGCCCTGGTCGATCAGGGCGGCGACCGCCGCTTCCTGCTGGCAGATCTGGTGGAGGAATTGGCCCAGCGGGTTGCCTTCCAGATGTTCGACGGCAAACTCGAGCACCTCGCCGATCTGCTGGTCGGCCGCCAATGCCTCCAGAACTCGCGAATGCCCGTAGAACAGGCTCAAGAGGGTACTCCGCCGATCCGCGTCGGGGTCGCTGCCGGCCAGCGAGTACAAGGCCCGGTAATGCCCTTCGTCGATCAGCAGGCTCGTGGCCCGATGATTGCGGAACAGGCGGGTCAGGTACTCACGGCGTGCGGGAAAGTCTTGCTGTTCCGCGAAATCGACCAAGGTTTTCCGTTGTTCCCGCGTCTGCAGTTGCTGGACCGCGGCCGACGTGCTGTAGAAATCCCCGCGCAGGATGGCATGTTCCCGCGGATCCGTCTCCGCCTGGACCAGCTTCCACAAGGCATCTTCCAGACCGGCGTCCAACAGGAGCTTCATCGCCGCTTGGTCCCGGAACAGACGTTGCAAGTAGGCGCGGCGTGCGGCCGATTCGGGCTCCTGGCTGGCCAAGGCGACCACCCGTTCCAGTTCGTTCGCTTCCGCCATCCGCTGGACGGCCCGGGCCGAGATCAGACGCCCCAGCAATCCACCCCGCTTGTGGTCCGGTAAACCCTGGACCAGTTCCAGCACGGCTTCGAAATGCGAGTCGCCCGTCACCAGTTCCTGGAAGCGGTGATTCATCAGCAGCCGTTCCATAATCTGCAGCCGCTGGTTCGGCAACGCCTGATCGCGGAGGAAACCCAACAACCAACTCACCCGCTGGGCGTCGCTCAGAACCTCGACCGCCGCCGACGTGGCCAGCAGCCGGGCAATCGCCTCGCCCCGCCAGTCCGCCACCTCCGGGTCGCCCGCCACCGATTCCTCCTGAATCAACTCCCAAATGCGTTCGCGGCTCTGCGGCGACTGGAACAGGGCAAATCCCGAACCCGATGCGACCATCGACTTCAGGTACTCGTTCCGGGCGGCTGGCTCCTCCTGCTGTTCCGCCAAGTCCAACAGCAAATCCCGATGCGCCTGGTCCGGAAGCGTCTCGCGCAAACCCTGGGAAGTGGTCAGCGAGGCCAGCAACCGGCCGCGCGCCACCGGCTGGTCCTCCAACTCCGCCAAAGCCAGCAACCCGTCCAAACCCCGCTGATTCAAGAGCGCCTGCACGGTTTGGGGATGACCCAGCGCTTGCTGCAGCATCCGCGAGCGGACTTCCTCGTCCACATTCTCACCCGCAAATCGCATGAATTCGACGAACCGGTCCTCGCGAACCAGCTGCTGCACCGCCTCCGGAATCGACAGCAGCCGCTGGATCCACTGGCCGCGCATCGCCTGCTGCGGCTCCTTGACGATCAGCTCCCGCACAAAATCCAACTGGTTCGCCTCGACCAGCGAAGCCAAAGCGCGCGGGTTCTGAAACAGCCGGGACAGCATTTCCCGGCGAACCTCCGCCGATTCCTCCTCCTGCAGTACCCGCATCAAGACATCCAACCGCCCACCGGCCGACAAGCGGCGGATCATGGCCTCGGAGAACAGCAGTTGCGCCAGAATCGTACGCCGCCAAGCCCGCTCCTGATCGGCCCCGACCATCGCGATCAGCTGCTCCAACCGTTCCAGTTCCAAAAAATGGTCCACCGCCCGCGGGTTCTGCATCAGGTAAACCAGCATCTGGCGGCGAACCTCCGCCGAAGACTCCAACTGGATCAACTGGGCGACCCGATCGAATTCGCCCTGTTCCGCCAAAGCCTGCAGGGCGGCCAAGCGCTGGTTCCCGTCCCCGTCCCGGAATCGGCGGAGCAAGCGGATCACCTCGTCCGGCGCCCGCGGCAGGATCCCGTAACGAAAATCGCTCAGAATCCGCTCCGCCCGCAGACGCACCTCGCGATCCTCGCTGACCGCGGCCCGCTGCAAGGCTTCCTCGGCCGCCCTCCCCTGCTCCCACAGCAGGCGGGACGCCCGTCGCCGCACCGAAAACTCGGGCGAGCCCAATTCCCGCACCAGACGCGGGATATCGACCGCTTCCGCAGCCCGGCCGGCAGCCAGACCTTGCCCCCACGTCAGAAGAAGAAGCATTGCCGAGGCTGTCCCGCGAATCATGGCGGTCCCCCATTTCCAGTCCGCTTGAAACCTGGGCGGAAGTAGAATATCCCACAACTACTTCAGGATAGACCACCGCCACGATTCTGACAATCGAAGCGGCATTGCCCCCCTCGCTTTGGAGTCTGTCCTGCCGGTTCCCCGCGCCCGGAAGGATGATAATGGCCCGATAAGGCAATCCGCAGGAAATGATCCACCCGCACCGATGTGGCCGGCCTCAACGATGTGGCCGGTCGCAGCGCTGTGGCGGGTTTCTGACCGAGCCACTCGGCCGACCGAAGGTCTCCCCTATCGCGGGAGACCTTCGGTCGGCGGTTTCGGCGGGGTCGGAGACCCTCACCGAGCGCGGCAGATGATTCCCCCCCCGGTTTGTACTCATTTTACGACGCCAAGGAGGCGGATCATGGCGGAACTCCCGAGAGGCGAGGTTGGGCTTGTCGATACGGGCTGTGTGGCAAAGGTAGGGCCAGCGTGGGTTCTTCGCATCCCGATCAATGACGGTGAACGCGTTCGGGGATCCGAGCCCGGGATGCTTCAATTTCCTCGTCAAACTCGGTATGATTCTCGTTCGGGTCCGCGCGTCGCTTGCAATGCCCAGCGATTTGGCTAAACTGGCAAATTACCAAGAACTTGGTGGCTCAACCGCTATGGATGATCAGACTTTCGCCCGCTTCGATGCCCGAGCCAGGATCCTTAAGGCCCTGGCTCACCCTACCCGGCTCTTCATCGTCGAAGAGCTTTCCCGCCACGGCGAACGATGTGTGTGTGAGTTGACCGAGATGATCGGTGCCGATATGTCCACCGTTTCCCGGCATTTGGGGTTGTTGCGCAGTGCCGGGATTGTTTCGGATCGAAAACAGGGAGCCCAGGTCCATTACCGGCTGCGAGTCCCCTGTATCCTGGATTTCCTCAAATGCGTGGAAACCGTGCTGCAGGCGAATGCACAGCAGCAGGAGGCGCTGTTAGGTTGATTTTTGGCTGACTTGATACTTGCTACCGAAAGGGGGGCGAAATGGCTCGAGATATCACACGCCGTCATTTTTTGAACGCGGGGGCCGGGGTTGCGGCGACAGCAACGGGGGCTTGGATGAGTCGATCGGCGCAGGGGGAGGAGTCGGTGGCGGGCGACTCGGACCAGCTGAAGATTGTGGCGGTCAGCTGCAGTCCGCGGCGGGGCATGACCACCTCCACTGGCTTGCAAATTGCCTTGGAGGCGGCGCAGGAGGTGGCGCCGGAGCGGATCGAAGTGGAACTGGTGGATTTGGGCGGATTGAGTATCCCCGGGGCTCCCGCGGCGAATATCGCGCTGCAACCGGGTGAAAAGGACGATTTCCCCGAAGTGGCCGCGAAACTGGCGGTACCGAATTTGGCCGGGCTCTTGGTCGGAACTCCCGTGTATTTCGCCAGTATGAGTTATTTGTGCAAAGCCTTTCTGGATCGGTGCGGCATGTTCCGCCGCGCTGATTTCGCGCTCTCGGGCAAAGTGGGCGGCGTGTTGGCCGTGGGCGGGGTTCGTAGCGGCGGCCAAGAACTGGCCATCGGCTCGATCTTCCCCATCCTGATGTGTCAAGAAATGGTCCTGGTCGGCGAAGGGCGTCCGACCGGACACTTTGGCGCTCGCCTCTGGAACCGGGACGATGATATCCTGGCCGACGAATTCGGGGTCTCCACAGCTCAGGCCCTCGGGCGGCGGGTCGCGGAAGTTTGCCTCGAACGGGCCGCGAACGCTCGGTAGTGTTGAACCGGCAACGCGCGTAACTGCGCCGCCGCGTGCTCGGGAGTCAGATCCCGTTGCGGCTCGCCCAGCAGTTCGTACCCCACCATGAATTTCTTGACCGTCGCCGAACGGAGTAGGGGCGGGTAGAAATGGGCGTGCAGTTGCCAGTGCTTGTGGTCACGCGTACCGGGGCTGCCATGCCATCCCATCGAGTAGGGAAAGGCGGTCTGGAACAGGTTGTCGTACCGCGTGAGGAGCGTTTTCAGCAGCCCGGCCAGATCGTCCCGCTCGGCGTTCGTCAATTGGGGTAGGTGGCTGATCCGACGTTGCCGCGGCAGGACTAACGTCTCGAAAGGCCAGGTGGCCCAGTACGGAACCAAGGCCAACCAATGCTCGTGGACGTCGACCAGACGGGTCCCCTCCTGCATTTCCTGTTGGGCGTAATCCATCAACAGCAGCCCGCCGAATTGGCGCCGGTAGCCCCGTTGTTGGTCATTTTCTTTGACGGCCTCGGTCGGGAGATGATCGCTGGCCCAGATTTGGCCGTGCGGATGGGGGTTCGAGCAACCCTGGAGGGCCCCCTTGTTCTCGAAAACTTGAATCCAGCGATAATGGGCCTGCAATTCTGCGACCTGTTGGCCCCAGAGATCGATCACGCGGCGGATCTCGATCAAGGACATTTCGGGCAAAGTGAGGTCGTGCCGGGGGGAAAAACAAACGACGCGACAGGTTCCGCGAGCCGGTTGGTGGCGGAACAGCGGGTCGGTTGCGGTCGTGTCTTCCCCGATTTGGGGGCGGAGGGCCGGGAAATCATTGGTAAATACGAAGGTGTTTGTGTACGGTGGATTCCGTTGGCCGCCGGAACGCAGGTTGCCCGGGCAGAGCGGGCAGTCCGGGTCCCAACCAGTCGGCTCGACCGGTCGCAATTCTTCCAACTGGCCCTGCCAAGGCCGCTCGACACGCTGGGGTGACACCAGGACCCACTCGCCGGTGAGCGGGTTGAAGCGGCGATGGGGGTGTTGGGGGATTCTGGCGGTCATTCTCCGAGCCTCGGCAATTCGCTTCGCAGCACGTGGGCCCCCCGGGCTGGTCGGGTCGTGAACAGACGGGGACGGAGTCCCGTTTGTTCGTAATACGGTTGGCGAATCCGCTGGGCCAACCGGGCCATTCCGGTTTGCCAAACCAAGGCCACGACACAACCGCCGAAGCCGCCACCCGTCATCCGTGCGCCGATCACGCTGCCATCTCGCCTTCCCTGTTGCTGCAGCAGCTCGACCAGCAGATCGAGTTCGGGACAACTGACGTGAAAGTCATCGCGGAGGGAGGCGTGGCTCTGGTACATCAGTGCCCCGACCTCGTCCCAGTCGCCCGCGGACATTCGCTCCGCCGCCCGCACCGTCCGCTCGTTCTCGCTGATCACGTGGCGAACTCGTTGGTAGAGCCGGTGACTCAGCGCGTCGTCCTGCTCCCGAAGGTGATCCCAGCGGGCCTCTCGCAAGGAGGCCACGGCAAGGTGTTTTGCGGCGGCCGCACACTCGCTCCGGCGGGCGGCATACTCGCCCCCACTCAACTGCCGTGCCACGTTCGTGTCGATGATCAGCACCCGGATTTCCGGGTCGGTCAGCGGCACAAGCTTGGTCTCGCCCGACCGGCAATCCAGCAACAGCAGATGGTCCTGCTGGCCGAAAACCACGGCAAACTGGTCCATGATCCCACACGGGACGCCGGCGTAGTCATGTTCCGCCTGTTGGCACAGCAACGCCTTGTCGACCGGATCCAGGGTGTGGCCGCTGACCGCTTCCGCCAAAGTCGCCGTCGCAACCTCCAATGCCGCACTGCTGGACAAGCCCCCGCCCAGAGGCAGATTCGATGCAATCAAGACATCCAAAGCCCCAAAACGCAGGTTGCGTTCCCAGACCAGGCGCAGCACGCCATCGACGTAACGCGACCACGGCTCCAGGTCGTCCTTCTGGGGTTCGGTCGGGCACCATGTCTGCTGCTGGTTGAGGGCCGCGCTGAACAAGTCGATTCGCGGGGTGCCCCCCGGGGCTTGGTCGGCTGCCAACACCACATAGCGTTCAATCGCCATCGGCAGCGCGAAACCATCATTATAGTCGGTATGCTCTCCGATCAGATTGACCCGACCGGGTGAGGCGACCAACCATCGTGGCGGGCGTCCGAAATGACGTTCAAAGTGGTTTTCCGCCTGCTGGGCCAGTACGGCGAGCGAAGGGCTGGATTCCCTTCCCTCCTCCCCCGTCCCTGCGGACAACGCGTTCCACTCGCCGTCAGGCATGCCGCACCATTTCCCCCGTTATGGGGACGCCCTCGGTTGCGCTCAGCTTTCCTGGTCACCGAAGAAGAGACTGTGATGGCGGACGCCCTGGCGGGGTTCGGCCATGAGATCCTCGACCGCCGTTCGCCACCGCAAATAGTGTTCCGTCTGCTGGTGGGCTGCAAAATCTTCGGCCGTATGGTAGGCTTCGTAGAGCAAGAATCGTTCCGGCGCCTCCTCGGACTGCAAGACGTCGAACCGTACGTTTCCAGGCTCCTTTCGTGAATTCCGGGCGTTGTCCAGGGTCGCGGCGATGAATTGCGGGATCTGATCGGAACGGACGTGGACGTGGACGCTGACAACGTACATGCGATTCCTCCTGACAAACCTGCTACGAAAACCATAATTCCTGCATTGTAACGCAGCAAAAGACCCTGCCAATGGCGCCGAATGCGGACATTTCTCCCGAAATAGGTTTCCCCCAGCTTGAAGTGTGCTCCCCCGAGACGCTAAACTCAGGGTGGATTGGACTTGAAACTACCTGCAAGGGTGCGAATTATGCGAATGATGGTCGCTTGGGATGACCCCGCCGAAGCGGAATTGATCGACACCTTTCTGAACGTCGAACCGAACGAGTGCCATGTGTTCACGGATCCCGAGGAGTTGGAGACCGCACTGAGCACGACGAAGTTCGATGTGGTCATGCTGGCGCTCAATTTCCCTTCGGAGGAGGCCGTATTTCCCCTCTTCGAACGGATCCGCCGTGCCATGCCCGATGCCCCGGTGGTCGGCGCCTGGGCTCCCGGTGAAGTCAGCCAAGTCGCGAAATTCATCAAGAACGGCCTGCACTCCTTCATTTCACGCGATGAAAACGGCGATTTCATCTTCCTGCTGACGTCGATCATGGAAGCCGCTTTCATGAGCGTCCAAGCTCAGCGGGCTCAGATCGTAATGGAAAAATTGCGGGACGAAGTCGAATCCGTTCGCCAGTTGCAAGAGGCCGTCCTGCCCCGCGATCTGCCGATGCCGCCGGGCTACAAAATCGTCGCCCGCTACGAATCGTCGCAGATCCGTGTTCTGGGGGACAGGCCCGTCGTTATGGCGGGTGGTGATTATTACGACGTGTTCAGCTTCGACGACGGACAGGTGGTGCTGGTGCTGGGCGATGCTGCCGGTCACGGCGTGAAAGCCTGTATGTCGATCATGACCATGCATACCCTGATCAGCATGATCCGCGATCGGCGGTTTCCCAACACGGCCGAGTTCGTGACGGAAGTCAACCGGCGCCTGTGTAACAGCGACATCATCGGAGCCGATCAGGGGGGGTTCATCACCCTGTTGTATTGCCAGCTTGCTTCGGAAACCAACTTGCTCCAATGGACCTCGGCCGGCCACCCCATGCCGATCATGCAAAATCTGAAGACCAACGAAGTCTACAAACTGGGCAGCAAAGAGGAAGGCGGCTTGCCGCTGGTTATCGACGAAGATTGGGAATACGAACGGTGTGAAGCCGAGATCCCGGAAGATACCCGCGTCCTGCTGTATACCGATGGTTTGGACGAAGCTTTTCCCGAGCACGGCAAGGAAGAGGAGCAATTCGGCGAAGAGGGGATCATCAATACCCTGAAAGAATGTGTCAACCTGTCATTGCAAGAGACGTTGGACCGGTTGTTTGAAGATTCGCTCGCGGCCACCGGAGGCATCGGCCGCCACGATGATACCTCGGTTGTCTTGCTCGAGCGGCGCGCGACGGATTCATAACCCCCCCGAAATTTAGTGGATCGTGGTGAGGACGGTTTGCTTTTTTTCAATGGCCCGCTTAAAGGGGTAAAACGCGGATTCACCGAAAACTTGAGCGAGCCAGAGAGTTGCTTATGAGCGAGAATGCTCCGAATAACAGGCCAGGAGAAGAAAACGCAGGGGACACGGCGCGCCCCACCCGGCCGCTACCGCGTCCGACCTCC
>SLEY01000218.1 GCA_007124535.1 Planctomycetaceae bacterium | reverse complement strand
TCTTGGCCCGCTTCTTCCTGCGCGGATTGGGAATGCGCAGCAACAAGGCGTACAGGACAGGCACCGCCGCCAAGGTCAGCAGCATGCCGACCCCCAGGCCGAAGACGATCGCGTTTGCCATGTCGTAGAAGAGGACGTCGCGGGCAACGATCAGCGGCACCAACCCGAAGAGGGTCGTTAACCCCATCATCAAGACCGGGCGCAGTCTCAGTTGCGATCCGAGAATCACGGCTTCGAAATCGTCCATCCCCTCCGCCCGCCGAGCATCGATACTGGAGAT
The DNA here is from genome assembly GCA_007124535.1 of Planctomycetaceae bacterium. Lineage (GTDB taxonomy): Bacteria > Planctomycetota > Planctomycetia > Pirellulales > Pirellulaceae > SLMF01. The sequence goes on along the minus strand of SLEY01000218.1, from coordinate 5,729 downwards.
CATCAGGATGGAGTAGTTGACGATGATGCCGCCGAGCGACAGCAAGCCAAGAATGGCCATGAAACCGAACCAGCTTCCGGTCATCAGGAGGCCGACTGCGGCGCCGGCAACCGCCATCGGAATGCAGAACGCGACGATCAGCGAGCGCCGAAACGAGTTGAACTGCCAGATCAGCAGCATCACGATGCCGAACAAGACCAGCGGTACATGCTCGAACAGGGCCGCTCTCGCTTCGTGGGAGGCTTCGGTCTCGCCGCCCCATTCCCAGCGGTACGGCGGCGGCAGTTTGTCAAAGAAGTCGCGAAGCCGGTCTTCCAACCGGACTTCGAACTCGGCGGCGCTCCAGTCGCGGTGCTTGGCGGCGATCGTTACGGTCCGCTGCTGGTCGCGGCGATCGATCCGTCCAAAGTCCACGGTTGGCTCCAAGTCGGCGACCTGAAGGAGCGGCACGTTGACACCGCGCTGATCGGAATACACGTTGACCGAGTAGAGCCGATCGAGTTTGCCTCGCTCGGCTTCTTCCGCCCGGACCGACACGGGAATCACGAGGTCGTCTTCCAGGAAGGCGGTCACCGGTTCTTCATCAAAGAAGGCATTGAGCGAGGCGGCGATGTCGCGGGAACTCAAACCCGCTCGTCGCGCCCGCTCCTGGTTTACCTTGACTTTGGCCTTGACGATCCGGTTCTCCCAGTTGTTGTGCACATCGATCGCTCCCTCGATGTCCTGAATGAGGAGTTCGGCTTCACGGCCGAGTGCGTACAGCCTCTCGAGATGGGGGCCCGACAGCCTTAGCTCGACCAGTCCCGTCTCGACGTAACCGAGAAACGGGCGCGTGATGCGGCCTCGCACATCGCCATGTTCCTCCAGCATGTAGCGCCGCGTCCGCCGCACCAGGGGCTCCACGTCCTGGAAATCTTGCACCCCCACAACCAGGAAGGCCCGGTGGGGGGCCGGGTCCCTCGGAGCCACCGTGAGAAAGAAACGCGGACCCCCGAATCCCACATAGGCAACCGTGCGTTCGACTTCCGGATTGATTGCATCATCCGTCAACCAGTCCACCAGGCCCCGCACCGTGCGGTCGGTGTCGGTCAGCGACGAACCGGCGGGCAGGTCGACGTAGACCATGTACTCGGATCGCTCCGACTCGGGAAAAAACTGCTCGGGCAGGCGGCTGATAAGCCAGCCGCCGAAGATACTCAACGCGATGAGCCCGGCCAAGACCGCCAGGCGCGCACGAAGCAACCCTTCCAGCAATCGCCGGTACTGCCGGAACAGGAGGCCCTGCACGGCTTCGTCCGAATCGGCCGAACTTTCTTTGACTTTCACGAAGCGAATGCACAGAAGCGGCACGACCGTCATTGCCAGCACCCAGGAGCCGAGCATCGCGATCCCGATCACCAGGCTCATCGAGCGCGTGTACTCGCCCGATTCGTCCTGGGTCAGCAAGGGCGGCGTGAACGCGATCACCGTGGTCAATGTCGCCACCCACAGCGGTAACGACAGGGCGTTTCCCGAAGTCGCCGCGGCCTCGCGGCGGCGTTCGCCGCGAATCAATCGCTGCCGGATCTCCTCGGCCACCGCCACAAAGTTGGATACCAACATCCCCAGCGATATGATCAGGCTGGCCAACGAGACGCGCTGCATCTCGATGCCCAGAATGTACATGATCACCAGCGTGCCGAGCATGGTCACGGGGATCATCAAGCCGACGATGAAACCTTGCCGCACCCCCAAAAAAAGCACCACCACCAAGAGCACGATGGCGAGGGTCTGATAAAGGCTATTCGTCACGTCACCCACGGCGCGGGCAACGGGGTCGGGCTGGTAGGTGGCGAACTGGAAACGGTAACCCAGGGGCAGGTCGGCTTCCACCATCCGCACCCGCTCCTTGAGCCGGGGGCCGAATGTGAGTACGTTCTGACCGGCTTGCATGGTGACCGCCAAGACAATGGCCTCTTCCCCATTGAAGTAGGCCAGCCGCTCCGGGGGTTCGGCGTAACCGCGCCGAACGGTGAAAATGTCGCGCAGCGTCACGAGGCGATCGAGGTCGGGAACAGGAAAGCGAACCCGCTCGATCTCCTCAAGCGTCTTAAAATGCCCGGTCGGCTCGATGAGGATTTGCCGCCGATCCGTTTCAATCTGCCCGCCCGGCAGCATCACGTTCTGTTCCTCAAGGGTGGCTGCCAGCAACGCCGGGTCCAGGTCGTACTGCGCCAGGCGGGCATTGGTGGTCTCCAGGTAGATGCGCTCTTCGCGAACCCCGTGCAACTCAATTCGCCCCACGCCTTCAACACCGTACAGCAGGGCCCGCACGTCGCGCGCCGTGCGCCGCAGTTCCGCCGGCGTGAAGCCGCGCCCCATCAAGGCAATGGAGGCAACGGCCACGTCGCCGAAGTCGTCGTCGACATAGGGTCCGAGCGTACCGGCGGGGAGATCTTCGGCCGCGTCTCCCATGCGGCTGCGCAGATCCTGCCAGATCGGCTGCAAATCAAAGAAACGGGGGTCGAGCGACACGTGGATGATCGCGCGACCCGCCCGCACCGTCGACTCGATCTCGTCGACCTCTTCCATCTGAGCGATTGCTTCCTCGAGCCGCCTTACTACAAGTTGCTCCATGCGCTCCGGCGGCATGCCGGGGTTGAACGCCGTGACGACCGCTTCCCGGATGATGATCTGCGGATCCTCGCGGCTGGGAAACTCCCCATAGACCAAAACGCCGCCAAGGGCGAAGGTGAGCGCCAGCAGGATTGTCAGCCGGCTGTGGTCGAGGCTGGCGACCGTAAGATTCATCACCGTCGCTCCGCGCGCTCGGGATCGTGGAGGCGAACTTTCTGGCCGTCGCGGAGGAATTCGACGCCCGCCGTCACCACCCGGTCTCCGACGCCGACCCCCCGAGAAAGCTCGACCTGGCCGTTATGAATCGTCCCCACCTCGACTGCCCTACGTTGCACCGTCGAGGTGTCGGGATCAAAGACGAACACCGCGGCATCCTCGTGGGGACCCTCCAGAAGCACCGCCGAAACCGGGAGCAAGTATCCGGGCTCCCGTTGCGGATGCCGAAAAGTGAAGGCCACTTCCGCCGTCATTCCGGCCCAGGCGTCATGACCGGCGCCGAGGGCGACGGTGACGGGAAACGTGTTCGCGACCACCGCGCGTCTGCCAATCTCAATGATGTGACCGGCCAATTCCCTGATGTTCTGGGCCGGCACATCCACGGAGACCGCGTCCCCCACCTCGATGGCCAAGACCAGCGTCTCCGGCATCAATACCTCCACCTCGCATCCACGCTCGACCTGCAGTTCGAATACCGGCTGTCCCGCAGGCAGCTCCTCGTGCTCTTCGACCATCCGTTGAGTGATCGTGCCCGCAAAGGGGGCAGCGAGGCGGGTGTCGCGAACATCGCGTTCGGCCAGCCGGAAGCGCCGTTCGGCTGCCTCCACCTCCTTCTGAGCCGTTTGGTAGGAGGCCCGCGCGGTATCGAAGTCGCTTTCGCTGGCCACTTGTCTCTCGAACAGAAGCTCTTGCCGCTCGAAGGTCTTCGCCCGCTCGTGCAGCTGGGCCTGTGCCTGTTCCATTTCCGCGCGTCGGGCGTCGACGATCAAAACGTATGGCTCATCGTCCAGGACGGCCAATTGCTGGTCCTGCTCGACACGATCGCCCAGATCCACGTCAATCGTATGAACCGTTCCATCCACCGCGAAGGAAAGCATCGCGCTGTCGGTCGGCTCGACTACGCCGGGGAACCGAACGATTCGCCCCGGAGCGCGCTGCTCGACGACGATCGTGCGGACCGCGCGTATGACGTCGGGTTCGGCAAATCGCTCCTCACGGCCACAGCCCGCCATTCCCAAAAGCAGCCCCAGCGCAAGGAACACCTGCCCGGCCCGATCGAAGCACGGAGCCGTAGAATCTGTCTTTACAGCGAGGTCACGAATCACCGCCGATTTCCACCACTCACTCGTCACACGCCGCCCCCACTGCCGTCTTCAAGACGGCGCTCCCTCGCCCCTATCCGGAAGGGCATTTGCCGAAGTTCCTGCCGTCCACGAGAGCGAATGGCGCGCCGAAGGCGGATTGTCCGGGGAAAACGACGCATGGAGCAGCAAGCCGGCCAGGCAGACGGGCCTCCAGCATGTTCGGGGCGGCCGTCGCCCTGCTCACCCCCATGTCAATGTGACCTTCACTGTGTCAAAATGTCCGTGCGGGACACGGGTCAAGGACGACGCCCGTCAAACGGGCGGGGCCAGGAAAGGCGATTTCGGAATTCGGGAACGCAGGCTTCGGTCAAAGGCTCCGTTCCAGCGTCAGGCGATCCCCCACTCGCCGGGCGACGATCCCGCCAGGAAGTACGACGGAGCAATCCGCAACCGGTTCGTTTACCGGCCGGACCAGCCGGCAGAGCTGCTGCCACTTGGAATAACTCATCGCTTGTTCCGGCCACTCCTGTTGCTTCCAGATCTCCACCAGCAATTCCCGGATCACCAGCGGGCGCACGGACTGGAAGGGAGTGCAAGCGATCGTCACCCGCCGGGCATCTTGCCACTGCACATGGGCCAGCAGGGGCGCGACCAAATCGCCCATCAAGCACTGGACCTCGGCGGCCAACGTGGCCAACCGCGACATGGCGGGAACGAACTGACGATTGTATTCGGATTCGATGCGCGGGATCATCTCGTGGCGCAAGCGGTTGCGTGTGAACCGAGTCCCGCGATTGGTCGAATCTTCACGATAGGGCTGGTCCTTCGCCCGGAGGTACTCCAGCACCTCCCGCCGCCGGACACTCAGCAGGGGGCGGACCAGGGCGACCCCGTAGAGCAGGGGGCGGAAACGGCCGATTCCAGCCAAACCGGCGATTCCCGTACCACGGAACAGCCGGTGCAGTACCGTTTCGGCCTGATCATCCGCCGTATGGCCGGTGGCAACGTAGCGGGCGCCGCAACGGGCCGCCACATCGCGGAGGAAATCGTAGCGTGCCTGGCGACAAGCCGCCTCGGAACGCAGGGTAGACCCGGCATCCTGCCGCGTGCGCTCCATTTGTTCCACTTGCCCCCCATCCTGGAGCGTGCCTTCCCCGTCTCCGGAGGCAGGATCACGAGGTCTGGTTTCGGAAATGGTCGGAGCCCGGCCCACTTCGCAAGCCACCCCGAGTTTTTCACACAGTCGTTGGACGAAGCGTGCATCGACCTCCGCTTCTTCACCTCGCATGCCATGGTTAAAATGCGCTACAATCAAACGGCCCGAGGAGGGAAACGCCTGCGAGCACAAGGCCGTCAGCAAGGCGACGCTATCTGCCCCGCCCGATACGCCTACAATTACGGTCGTGGTGTTCCAGATTTCCGGAGGCCAGTCGGCGACCAGCTGCTGTTCCAGCCAGAACGTGGGGCGTGATAGCATGGGAATCGGCTTCCAGCACCGTCTTTGCTTGACAAAGTTGGCTGTGGCGGGTCGAATTAAGTATAGTCGTTGCCCATTTACAATGAAACAGGCAGGAGAGCGGAACATGCCCGTCCCCTATCGTCGCGCCCCGAATCGGGCCTCTCGCAGCCCGCTGACTTCCCCCGTCCGACGCAAGCGTTCAGCCTTTACGCTGGTGGAATTGCTGGTGGCGATGGCCGTCACGCTGATTTTGATTTTGGCGTTGTCTCAGGCGTTTGCCTTGGTGGGGCAGGTGGTGGCCGAGGGGCGGGCGACGATCGAGATGGCGGGCAGCCTGCGGGGAGTGGCGCACC
>SLEY01000262.1 GCA_007124535.1 Planctomycetaceae bacterium | reverse complement strand
TGGGTGAAGGGATCGCGGATCTGCTGCTGCAGTTCTTCCCGGTCCGGCATGTCGAACACCGCCAGCTGTTCGCCGCTGGCCGCGTCCAAGCGCAGGCAGCGGTCGTTGTGGATCACGTAGACGCTGTCCGTGGCCGAAGCCAGGGGGGCTCCGATGAAATTGGCCCCCGGATGGTTTGGAAAGTAGACCGTCCGATCGCCCCGGGCCATTTCCTCTTCATGCTCCCAACTGGTGAAGTAATCGCCGACCTCGGGCAATTCGGCCGCCCACAACTGAACTCCCGTATAGACGCACCGCGCCGAAACATGGTGCGGGCCCAGCAGGATCAAGCGGCCGCCGACCACCTGCGTGATCGGCCCGTGCAGATGCCGCGGCAGGGTCTTGTGGTTCGGCGCCCCTCCGAACCAGGCGATCCCCAGCGGGGCTTTCACGCGCCGGTCGGCCGAGTAGCCGCTGTTGGCCGCGTCGGCATTCTGATGCGTCCAGGAATCCGAACCGGGCAGCGGGCCGGGCCGGCGGACGACCGCGTATCCCGAGCCGGACTCGCGTTCCGCATTTTCCAGATCGGCTGCGGTCACCGCCGCCGCAAAGGCTTCCTGCCGGTCGTCATCCAGCAGCACGAACAGGTTCCCGCCATAGGGGCGCAGGGGGTGGAACAGGGCCTGGACCCAAGCGGCTTCTCCCGTCTCGGCCGCGGACGGCGCGGCGGCCACGATCAAGCTGGCCACATAAGGCGGCAGGCGATGACTGGTCGCATCGCCGCGGTGAACGGCGACGCGGCTGCCGTACCGCCCATCCTGCGTGTACCGCTGCCGCAACTCCGCCACACGCTCCGCCTCCGGTTCGAATACGGTCATGTGCAAGTCCGATTGGGCCAGCAACTCGTCCAACAGGCGGCCGCAACCGGCCCCGAACATCAGGGCATAGCCGCCGCGCAGGTCGGTCTGGTCCAGCATCCGGGCGGCCCGTTCCGACCACGCGTCGCCGGCCGGCTCGAGCGGCTCGACGGCTTCTTCATGGACCACCGCGTCCCGCGCTTGCGGCCCGAAGCAGTGGATCGCGCCGGATTCGGTGATCACGAACAACCGCTCGCGGGCCGCGATCATGCTGAACACCGGGCCCTCAACCTGCCGGGTCCATTTCAACTCGGCCGGCTCGTCGGTGTCGCCGATCTCCAGCGCGAAGATCCGCCCGTCCTCGCCGCTGCCGTAGATCACCGATCCGGCCCGCACGTGCAGTTGCTCGATGCCTGGAACGTCCACGGTCCAAAGCGATTGCAGATCGTAGTAGTCGCGGATCGTGCCCCGTCTCAGTCGGCCTCGAATGGTCGTCGAGCGTCCCATCGCATCGCGAGGCGAATCGAAAATCGGGCGGCCCGGTCCCCCGGTGGCGATCTCCGGCGGGCGGTGCTCGTCCGTCGGCCGGATCCGGGCGCCGTACGCATGAACCCGACCCTCACCCGCTTCCACTCCCAACAGCATCTCCGGGGTAACCACGTCGACGTGCACCGAGCCGTATTGTGCGCCGTCCGACACGTGATACATGTCCGTCACGTAACGGTCGCGGCGGTTGAAGAACCAGTCGCCCTGCACAACCACCTGGTGTCCGCCCGCCGCCTTGCCCGTCGCCCTGCCGGCCACATGATAGTACAGCAGTTCGCCCGTATGCCGGTCGAACACGGCCGGCGTGGTGCGGCCTCCCGGCACGATCAAGCGGTCGTCCGCTACCACCAACTGGCCCTGCGGGGCAACGCCGCCGAACGAAAAATAACCTTTCGAGTCCTCGACAATGTCGCTGGAACTGCCCGAATTGACCCACTGCACCTCGCCCGTCTCGGCATCCACGGCGTACAGGAACACGCCCTCGTGCGGCCAGATCCCGGCCGCAAAATACAGCGTCCCCTCGGCGATCACCGGCCCGCCCCGGACCGGCCACATGCTGATCAAACGGTCATTGCCCAACACCAGGCGGTTGGTCGGCGCCGCCTGGAACCGCCATATCCGCCGGCCGCTGGCCGCATCCAGACAGTGCAGCGCGCCGTCATCCGACGCCGCGTACACCCGATCCTGCCACACCAGCGGGGCCAGCCGCACCGGTCCGTCCGCCTGGTATCGCCAACGCTGCTGGCCCGAGTCGATGTCATAGGCCGTCACGCTGTCGGTGACCATCGAGCCGACAAACAACGTGTCGCCGACCACCACGGGTTCGTACGAGGCGTCGAACGCCAGTTTCTCGAAATCATCCTGCTGCCACGGCCACGCGCGCCGCGGCTCGGCCAACCGAACGGTCCACTGCAAATGCAGATCGTCGGCCAACTGGTGCGAGGTCGCCGCCGAGCGCTGCGAATCGTAGCGGTACATGGGCCAGTCCGCGGCGAAAGCCGCATCGGCGAACAGCGGCGAAGCGACAAATGCCAATATGGCAACGTACCAATGGACGTTGGTGCTCATAAACAACTCCTTCCTGATCGGGTCAGGTTGTTGCGGAATCCCGGGTCGGGGGAATTCGTCTGCGATCCCTTCGTGAAAACGGTAGACTCACGAGAACCTGTTGGTACCAGATTCGGGGGACCAAGTCAACGATGCAAGCCGGAGGATCCGCGTAGCGATGTGGCCGGTCTGTGACCGAGCCACTCGGCCGACCGAAGGTCTCCCCCTATCGCGGGAGACGTTCGGTCGGCGATTTCGGCGGGGTCGGAGACCCTCGCCGAGCGCGGTAGATTATTTCCTGCGGGTTACGCAAGTCAACCATGCAAGCCGGAGGATTCTATGGACCCTGCCCTCCGGAAAGGGGGCTCCGTCGGCGGGAAACGGGAAAGACCCGAACGCTGCCGATGCAGCGCGCCCCAACGGTCGGTCAACCACACCGGCTGACCGGTTTCCGCGTTCCGCCGGCGGACAAACACGCCGTCGAACGGCCACGCACCCCGGGGCCAGAAACACCCGCCCGCCTGATCAAGCACGCACCGTGCAAGCTCTTGGCGTGCGGCTCGTTTTTACAGTAGAATACGAATCGGTTGTAGAATCTCCTCACGAGTCACCCCAGCTTTTGGAGACAGGTGCTTTCATGCGTTCCCGACTCTTGTTCCTCTTCGCTGTCGCCCTGGCGGCCCGGGCCGTGTTGGTTGTGCCCGCCCGGGCGGGAGATGGGTCTCCGGACGACGAGTGCTGGCGGCCGCCGTTCGAAGTCAGCGAGGAAGTGCTGCACATCCTGGAACAGATCAATTCGGTCCACGCCTACCAGACCCCCGACTTGCCGTTGCGACGCGACACGCGCTATGCCAATACGCCTGACGAGCTGCAGCCGCACCGCCATGTCGAGCCCTTCTATCGGCATTTTCTGGAGCAGATGGAGTACCATGGCCCGCGGCGGACGGTCCCCGAACCCGAGCATGTGGACACTGTCAAGATCGGTTTTCTCGGCCCGTTGGAGCCGACGGTGTCGGTCGCCACCGGCGGGGCCAGTCACGCCGAGAAACTGGGACAGGCCATGCTCCGCGGCAGCCAACTGGCCATTGAGCAAGCGAATGAGCAGGGCGGCTACCTCCGCCGCAACGTGCCGTTCGAACTGGTCGTCCGCAACGACAGCGGGTTGTGGGGGTCGTCGGGCGAAGAAATCATCGATCTGGCTTACAGGGAAAACGTGTGGGCCATCCTGGGCACCATCGACGGGGCCAACAGCCACATCGCCATTCGCGTGGGGCTGAAGATCGAAATCCCCATGATCAGCTCCGGCAATACGGACCCCACGTTCATCGAGACCAACATCCCCTGGGTCTTCCGCACGATCGCCGACGATCGCAAGCAGTCGTACCTGTTGATCGATTACCTGTATGGCAAGCGTGATTTCCGCCGCGTCGGCATCCTGCGTGCCAGCAATCGCTATGGTCGGTTCGGGGTGGCCGAGTTGCGTGACGGCAGCCGCCGGGTGGGCCGGCCGATCACCCTGGAGATGGCCTATGAATTGGGGACCGACGATTGGTCGCTGCAGCTGAACCGGCTGCGTGCGGCCCGCATCGACGCGCTGGTCCATTGGGGCGACGACGAGGACGGGGCGGGCATCCTGAACCAGATGCGGGCTCTGGGGATGGAGCAGCCGTTTTTCGCCTGCGACCGCAACGTCTCCGACGATTTCGTCCGCATCGCCGGCGAGAACGCCCGGGGAGTCATCTGCACCTACCCCTGGAACCCCCGCCGCGACGCCCCGAAACTGGACGCCTTTCGGGAACAGTACCGCGAGCGGTTTGGCAAGGAAGTCGACACGTATGCGGCGCACGCTTATGACAGCATGAACCAGTTGATCTGGGCGATTCAAGTCGCGGGGTTGAACCGGGCCAAGATCCGCGACGTCCTGGCCCACCGCAAGGAGCCCTGGAAGGGCGTGACGGGCTCAATCCAGTTCAGCGCCGCGCTGGACGACATCGGCGATGCGTACCTGGCCAAATTCGAGGACGGCCAGTGGAACTACTATTCCCGCGAGGACTTGGACCTGGTCCGTCACTGACCGACCGGCGGCAGCGAAAAATGTTCGCTCGGCTGGTGGGCTTCTTCCATCAGGGCTTCCAGCCGGGCCACGATTTCCGGATGCTGCCCGGCCAGATTCGTCTGCTCGCCCGGATCGTCGGCCAAGTTGTAAAGCTCCAGCGGCTGGCCCGGGTCGCGGATCACGTTCAGCCGGACGCCCTTCCAGTCGCCTTGGCGAATCGCCTGTTTTCCGCCCTGCTCGTAAAACTCCCAGTACAGGTACGCGTGGGTTGCTTGTTGTTCGGGGTTGCCCAGCAAGGTCGGCACGTAGGAGATACCGTCCATCGACTCGGGGGCGGGCAATCCGGCCAGTTCCAGGGCGGTAGGCGGGAAATCCCAGAATGCGGAAGGATGATCGGACACGGAACCCGCGGGGATCGTACCGGGCCACCAAGCGATGGTGGGCACGCGGATCCCGCCTTCATAGAGGTCGCGTTTTCCTCCCCGGAAGGGGTCATTTGACCCCATCATGGAGTGGTGATAGCCGCCTTCGGAATAGGAGCCGTTGTCGGAAGAGAACAGCACCAGGGTGTTCTCGGCCAGTCCCAGTTCGGTCAGCTGATCCAACACGGCGCCGACCGAGTGATCGAGGTAAGCGATCATGGCCGCGTAAGTCGCTTTGGGCTGGCTTTCCGCGCGGTAGTGCCGGCCTTCGGGGTGCGGCACTTCGTCGTCGAACCGGTCCACATAACGGTCGCGGAACTCGTCCGGGGCGGCCAGATCGGCGTGGGGTTGTTGCAGGGCGAAGTGCAAGAAGAACGGCTCCTCCGCCTCGGCCCGCTGGCCCAGGTACGTCAGCACGTCCTCCAGGAACAGGTCGCCCGCATAAACCTCCCCTTCCTTGCCGTGATTCCCCTCGATCGTGATCCGTTCGCCATTGCGGTACAGATGGGTGGGGTAGTGGCGATGTGCGGCCCGGTGGGCCAGGAAACCGAAGAAATGGTCGAAGCCTTTGTCACTCGGCAGTTCGGCATCGTCCGAGTTGCAGGCCAAGCCGGATTTGCCGATCATGGCCGTGTGATAGCCGACTTCCTTCAACCGGGTGGCGATCGTGATGTCGTGGGGGTCCCGCCGGAACTGGATGTCCCGCCGCGGCGGACCGGGGATCGAGTTGCCCCGCTGGTACACTCGGCCCGTGTGGTTGCCGGTCAGCAAGGCGGCGCGGGACGGGGCGCAGACCGTCGATCCGGCGTAATGATGCGCCAGGAACAGCCCTTCCTCGGCCATCCGATCCAACCGCGGAGTCCGGAAATTCTGTTGGCCCGTGAAGCTCAGGTCGTTGTAGCCCATGTCGTCGACCAGAATAAAAATGAGATTCGGCGCCCGCGCCGTCTGCGGCTCGCCCTGCGCTGCGTTGGTCAACATGGTCACCAGGATCGCCGCCACCAGAGGAGCGCACCTGGACCATTTGCGTTTGCCATTCGCGTTTACCATCACAACCCACGTCTCCCGAAAAATCATGTTGCTGCCCGCCGGTCTGCCACGTGATGACCGTCTCTTGGGCCAATGTAACGGGGTGGGGCAGGC
>SLEY01000550.1 GCA_007124535.1 Planctomycetaceae bacterium | reverse complement strand
TTTTGTGCTGGTCGAATTTTGGCCGGCCGGGAACGAGCCGAGTGACGAGGTGACGTGGCGCCCGACGGCGTGCGGGACGGACCGGTTATCGGTCAGGGTGGGGAAGACGACCAAGACCGTTTACTATTCCGCCGAGCAGGACCGGTTATGGCTTGACGGATGCGGCCCCGAGCAACCGTCGCCGATTTTCCCCTTGCCGCCGGAGAGCGGGGCAAATTGAGTTCAGGACGGTGAGTGGAAAAGCGGGGTCAGGACTCTTTGCGGCACTCCCGCTGTTTGAACTCTGGCGTCTGGGGAATCCGGCCATCGACGAAGATGAAGAGAACGCCGCGGGCAAACGGGAGGCGGTTCCTGCAATGGATGCGGGACGACTGCGCCCCTTTTCCGCTTTTGATTCCGAGTCTTGCCAACGCCACGGCCTCTGGAAGCATCCGACGTTGTTGAATGGTGACGGACCGAGGCCCTAGGAATCTGAGAGGGCAGCCACTAACCCCTCGCCGGCCCCGAGCCGCCGATCGGGTCGGATTTCCTGTTTGACACGTCGTGACCCTGCAGGCAGCCTGCGTCGGGGGAGCCCAGATCGGCCACTGGGGCGGGGTTTTCGAGCGGGTCGACGAATCGTTTGCCGGGTCGGGGGAAGAGGTAGCGGCCGATCGGGGCGAAGGCGCGTTCGGCGTCGAAGTACAGGAAGTGCGTGATTTGGATCATATCGCCTTGGAGGGCGATCAGATTCAGGGAGTTCTTCTGGCGTTCGCGTCCGCGTCCGCGGCGGGAGGTGCTGGTACCACATTGGACCACGATCACGCCTCGATCGGGGCGTTTGCCTCGGTGGACATCCAGGGTATTGCCGACGTAGGCTCGGTGCAGGTGTCCGCCCAGGATCATTTCGACGCCCAGATCGATGAACTGGTTGATTGCCCGTCGCGCCCGGGGCAGCGTTTGATCGCGGAGGTAATCGGGGGCCGGGGCGAAATGGTGGTGGGCCACCACGATGCGGACGGCATCGGGCGGCGCGTTGGCCAGGGCTTGGCGGCAGAAATCCAGCTGGCAACGGCGGATTCGCCCATTCGTGATCGCGCGGTGGGGGGCCGTCGAATCCAGTCCCAAGAAGACGGCTTGGTCCATTGTCAGCACGGTGTTCAGTTCGTTGAAAATATATTCGCGGTACAGCTGGTGCGGCGCCAGGAGCCGTTCGGCGACGCGATACAGGGGCACATCGTGGTTGCCGGGGACGACAACGCGGGGGACATTGGGCAGTCGGCCGAGGAAATCGCGTGCGGCGGTGAATTCCGCGCGTTTGGCACGTTGAGTGAAATCGCCGCTGGCGACGACCACCTGCGGTTCCAGGTCCGCGGCGAGCTGCAGCAACGCCGTCCCCACGTCTGGCAGGTAGTGGCGGCCGAAGTGGAGGTCCGAAATATGCAGGATGCGAAACATCGCGGAGAAACCAGTCAATAAAGGGGACTTGAGATTCACCTCATTATGTTACTTCAAGATGACATGGCACTGGAACATCCTAGGCGACGGTTTGCCATTCGGCCACGGGTGGCCTGGTAAAAGCGGGGTTGCTTTGGGGCATCGTGGGTTTGGGAGTTGCGTTTCCGGGCTGGGAACGGCACAATAGAGGATTCGCGGGTATTACCCCCCTAGTTCAAGTGGCCCCAAAGATAGAGAAGGAGCAATGACATGGCACGACCGGTTACCTTGTTCACCGGCCAGTGGGCGGACATGCCGATTCAGGAATTGGCCCGCAAGACGAAAGAGTTCGGCTACGACGGGATCGAACTGGCCTGCTGGGGCGATCACTTCGAGGTGGACAAAGCGTTGTCGGACGACACGTACTGCGCCCGGAAACGCGAGTTATTGGAGAGTCATGACCTGCAATGCCACGCGATCAGTGCCCACCTGGTGGGTCAAGCGGTCTTGGATCGGGTGGACGAGCGTCACAAGGCGATTCTGCCCGAGTACGTCTGGGGCGATGGCGATCCGGACGGGGTATCGCAGCGTGCGGCGGAGGAGCTGATGAACACGGCCCGTGCCGCCCAGAAGTTTGGTGTCAGCGTGGTCAACGGGTTCACGGGTTCGAGCATTTGGCATTTGAACTACACTTTCCCGCCGACGCCGCCGTCGATGATCGATGCCGGTTTTGCGTTGTTGGCGGAGCGTTTCAATCCGATTCTGGATGTATTTGCGGAATGCGGAGTGCGGTTTGCTTTGGAGGTGCATCCCACGGAAATCGCGTTTGATTTGTACACGGCCCAGCGGGCTTTGGAGGCTTTGGATCATCGCGAGGAGTTCGGTTTCAACTTTGATCCCAGCCATTTGCATTGGCAGATGGTGGATCCGGTGGAATTCATTCGTGCGTTTCCGGATCGGATTTACCATGTGCATGTGAAGGACGCGATCACGACGCTGAACGGCAAGACGGGGATTTTGGCCAGTCATTTGAATTTCGGCGATCCGCGCCGTGGCTGGGATTTCCGCAGTCCGGGTCGTGGCGGCGTGAATTTCGAGGAGATCACGCGTGCCCTGAACGACATTGGCTATAACGGTCCGTTATCGGTCGAATGGGAGGATTCGGGCATGGAGCGTGAATTTGGCGCGAAGGAGGCGGCGCACTGGGTCAAGAAGATGGACTTTGCGCCCAGCACGCAGGCATTCGATGCGGCCTTTGAGGAGTGAGTTCGGAGGTCCGGCGATAACGACCCGGCCGGTTGATCTTTGCAGAATCGGGCGGATGTGCCATATTATGGCTTGATTTTGTTTCGGGAGCCGGTGGAGTTCTGCCCGGTTCCGGCCGCTGGTCGTTTTGCAGGGAGGCTTTTGGATGTCGCTGACCCGCGCCTGTACGCGTTTTTTTGATTCCCGCTCGCGATCGCTGGGCTCCGCCTATCAGGCTTGGGGCCGGGTCGAATTGGTGGACGTCGAGCGGAACACGGTGATTGCTCGGGTGCGAGGCACCTATCCTGACCCTTACCAGGTGCGGGTGGATTTCCGTCTGCTGAAACAAGGCGAACTGGTTGTCGATTGCAGTTGTCCTCGTTTTGCTCGCAACGGCAGTTTGTGCAAGCACGTCTGGGGGACACTCCGGGCCATCGAAAGGGAGGGCGTGATTGATCCGGGTGTCCGTTGGGCGAACCTGGATGTGTTGACGTTGGATGAGGTGGGTGACGATCTGGCGGCGGAATCGCCGGATGCTGCCGGTCGGATATCGGGCGGTTCGTCCGTGTTGCGTGCCCTTCCTGACCGGACGGCTGGCGGTTTGCGGAAGGAGGCTGGCGGCGGGAACGGCCAGTCGGGGGTCCCGTCGGCCGTTTCGTGGAAGGCCCAGTTAAGTCCGTTATTCTCGCCAGCGGACCCGTCGCCGGCGGACGGTTCGCTGGTCGAGTTCCGGCGTCCGGCGGGGCCGGTTTGCGAACACTGGTATGTGTTGAATGTTGCGCTGAGCATTCAGCGGGGCGGATTGGTGATCGAATTTTTCCGCCGCAGCCGGCGAGCGAACGGTGATTGGAGCCCTTTCGAAACGTGGAGCGTATCGCCGCACGAGCTGCAGAAGCGTTTGGCCCCCGAGGAGGCCGAGTTGCTGCAATTGTTATTGGGCGGCGATCCGCAGCAGCCGAGCGATCCGCAATCCTACTTTCGCGGTTTTGCGCCTCCCCAGCAGGTGTCCCGGGTGGTCGTCAATCCGGTGCTATACGAGGTGTTATTGCCGCGGTTGAGTGCCACGGGCCGGTTCGTTTGGTTGTTGGACACGACCTTGCCGGTGGCCGAGGGCGTGTGCGTGGACTGGGATTCGGAGGCGGCTTGGCAACTGCGGTTGCGTATCGAGTCGCAGGACGCGGCGCAGCAGTGGCGTTTGACGGGTGAATTGTTTCGGGGCGAAGAAGTCCGC
This sequence comes from Planctomycetaceae bacterium, assembly GCA_007124535.1. GTDB lineage: Bacteria > Planctomycetota > Planctomycetia > Pirellulales > Pirellulaceae > SLMF01. Next base: position 15,597 of record SLEY01000550.1, on the reverse strand, counting down.
CCGTTGACGGAGCCGGTGTTGTTATTGGCGCGTGGCTTGGTTCTCTTTCCCGAGTGCCTGGCTCGGCTGGACGCGCGCGAGCATTTCGCCTGGATTTCGGCCTTGCGCAAGCATCCGCAGATCGACATCCCCTACGCGGATCGTCAGGCGTTTCAGCAGGCCCTCTGGTCGGGGGGCAGGAGCCCGGTGTGCGATCTGCCGGCCGAATTGCAGCTGGAGCAGGTTTCCCGGGCGCCGCGGGGCAAGTTGTCGATTCATGCTCCCGATTCTCGCCGCCCGCACCCGGATTTATCGGCGAGGATATTCTTCATTTACGGTTCCCAGCAGGTGGCGTCCCGCGATGGTCGGGCGGCGATTTTGGATTTGGACGAGCAACGGGTGATGCCGCGTGACGCGGCAGCCGAGCAGCGGTTGCTGGCGCAGTTGGCGGAGTACCCTGTCCGTTTTGTGCGGTCGCCGTGGGGGCGTCCGACTTCGCCGCCCGGCGCTGCGAAGGATGCCGAGGTGGACTTCTGTTTTTCGGTGCGTGATTTGGAGTCGCTTGTCGATCGGATCACGGCGGCGGGCTGGGTCGTTGAATCCGAAGGGCGTCTTCTGCGCCGGGCCGGCAGTTTCAGCATGAATGTCACCACGACGGTGGACTGGTTCGAGTTGGATGGTTACATCGATTTTGATGGTGTCGAGGTGCCCTTACCCCGTCTTCTGGAGGCAATTCGAAATCGCCACAAGTATGTCCGTTTGGATGATGGGACGCGGGGCATGCTGCCCTCCGAGTGGTTGCAGCAGTTCGGCAGCTTGGTCGATTTGGGCAACGGGGACGAGGAGACTTTGCGTTTCAGTCCCTCGCAGGCGTTGTTGTTGGACAGTCTTTTGGCGGCCCAGGAGCAAGCGGTTCAGGTCGATGCGCCGTTCGCTCGTATTCGCGAGCGTTTGCGGACGTTCGAGGGGATCGCGCCGGGCAAGGAGCCGCGTGGTTTTCACGGCCAGTTGCGTGGTTATCAGAAGGACGGTTTGGGCTGGCTGCATTTCCTGCGCGAGTTCCGTTTCGGCGGTTGTTTGGCCGACGACATGGGGTTGGGCAAGACCGTGCAGGTTTTGGCCCTGCTGCAATCGCGGCGGACGCGGCCGCTGAAGCGGGGTCAGACCCGTCTTCCTTCCTTGGCCGTGGTGCCGAAGAGTCTGGTGTTCAATTGGATGGACGAGGCGGAGCGTTTCGCCCCGCGGCTGCGCGTGGGTGACTATACGGGCCCCGATCGAAAGGCCTTACTGGACCAGTTGGATCAGTACGATTTACTGGTGACGACCTATGGAACCTTGCGCCGCGACATTGTCCGTTTGAAGGAACAGCGATTCGACTATGCCATCCTCGACGAGTCGCAAGCCATCAAGAACGCGAACTCGCAGGCAGCCAAGGCCTGCCGGTTGCTGCAGGCCGATCACCGGCTGGCGATGACGGGCACGCCGATCGAGAATCATTTGGGCGAACTCTGGTCGCTATTCGAGTTCCTCAACCCGGGCATGCTGGGTCGTTCCCGCACGTTTCGGGAGTTGATCAAGCAAGGCGGCGAGGACGATGGAGCGTTGCAGTTGCTATCCCGTTCGCTGCGCCCGTTCCTGTTGCGGAGGACGAAACAGCAGGTACTGAGCGAATTGCCGGAAAAGACGGAACAGACGTTGTACTGCGAAATGGGGGCCAAGCAGCGCAAGCTGTACGACGAGATGCGGGAATACTACCGCCGATCGCTGGCTCAGCGAGTCGAACAGATGGGTCTGGAACGGGCCAAGATCCACGTATTGGAAGCGCTGTTGCGGCTCCGCCAGGCGGCTTGTCATCCGGGCTTGCTGGACGACAACCGTGCGGGCGAATCCAGCGCCAAACTGGATCTGCTGCTGGAGCAGCTTCGCGAGATTGTGGCGGAGGACCACAAAGCCCTGGTGTTTTCCCAGTTCACCAGCCTGCTGGCGATTGTCCGCCAGCAACTGGATCGACTCGGCCTGGCCTACGAGTACCTGGACGGCCGGAGCCGCAACCGCAAGCAACGGGTCCAACGGTTCCAGGAAGACCCGGAGTGCTCGCTGTTTCTGATCAGTCTGAAGGCCGGCGGGCACGGTTTGAATCTGACGGCGGCCGATTACGTCTTCATCCTGGATCCCTGGTGGAATCCGGCGGTGGAGTCCCAGGCCATCGACCGGGCTCACCGTCTGGGGCAAACCCGTAACGTCTTTGCCTATCGCTTGATTTGTCGCGACACGGTGGAGGACAAGATCATCGAGCTGCAGCGGAGCAAGCGGGAGTTGGCCGAGGCGATCGTTTCGGCGGACAACAGCCTGATCCGGGAATTGAGCGCGGAAGACCTCCAACTCCTGCTCAGTTGAACCGCGCGTTGCGGCTTGTATTCGGAAGCGGCGGGGGGTACAAACAGGTTGGACCGATGCGGGAAACTTACCGACATTTGCGCTGAAGAAAGGGCAGATCATGACCGACAACCGAGTGGGCCGAGTGGACCGGCGTTCGTTCCTGAAAGCGGCCGTTGGCGGCGCCGCCGTGGCAGCGAGCCCCCTGATTCTTCCCCGCCGTGTGCTGGGGATGCGTGGTCAGGCGGGCGCGAACGAGCATTTCGTGCTGGGGCTGATCGGGGCCGGCCCCCGCGGAAACAGCGTGGCCCGGTCGTTCAACCGATTCGACGACGTCACCGTGGCCATGCGTGCCGACGTCCACAAATCGCGGGGCGACACCCAGAACTACCACGAATTACTGGAACGCGATGACATCGACGGGGTGATCATCGCCACCGGTGACCGCTGGCACGCCTTGGCCGCCATTCACGCCGCTCAAGCAGGCAAACACATCTTTACGGAAAAACCCCTGTCCTTCACCATTCACGAAGGTCGGAAGATGGTCGAAGCCACCCGCCGATACGAAGTCGTCCATCAGGTGGGCAGCCAGCAGCGTTCGATGTACGACGACTACCGCGGCGCCATGCTGGTCCGCAACGGGCACATCGGCAAGATCCACAAAGTTTACGCCTACAACTATTGCAGCCCGATGGAGCATGCCCTGCCGGGTGGTGACCCCCCGGACGATTTGGATTGGGACCGCTGGTGCGGGCCCGTGGCCGTGGTGCCTTACAACGAGAACGTGTATCCCATGCGGGCCAATCCGGGCTGGATGTCCTTCCGCCAATTCTCGGGAGGCGAGATGACCGGTTGGGGAACCCACGGTTTGGATCAGATCCAGTGGGCCTTGGGCAAAGACGACAGCGGTCCGGTCGAAATCTGGACGGTCGGCGATCCATTTGAGCCGTGGATCGTCACCGAACCTCGTCCGGGACGTTTTCACGGTCCGAAAACGCCCAAGATCTTCATGCGATACGAGAACGGAGCGGACAGCATCGAGGTCGAATTCACGGAGGAGGCTCCGATGGGCGGCGGTATCTTTTTTGGCGAGCGGGGTACGATCCGCACCGGCCGCGGTTCGTTGCGCTGCGATCCACCGGAACTTGCCGAATTGGGGGTCGAGGATTTCGAGGCGATGGATATCCAACTGTACCGCAGCGGCAACCACCAGCGAGACTGGCTGGATTGCATCAAGACGGGCGAGCGGCCCTGTGCGGATGTGGAAATCGGCCATCGCTCGACCACCGTCTGCCACGTGGCCAACATCGCCCGCTGGACAGGTCGGCGGTTGTTCTGGGATCCGGTGAACGAACAGTTCCAGGATGACGCCGATGCCAACACCTATTTGGACTATGAACGACGGGAAGGCTACCAGCTGCCCGAGTTGAGCTGAAGCGGGCCTGGTTGTTTGGCAGCCTCCGGGATCTCGGCACAGGGGATCCCGGATCGAGGGGGTGGAGGTCGTTTTCGGGAATCGGTTACCGATGTGGAGGGCGGTGTGGCGGACGGCGAGCGTCGCCCGCATTCGCAGGCAGGACGGTCAGGAGTTCACGATGGAACGCTGGTTACATCAGGAGACCAAGTACGAAGGCGCGATTTTTTCGGTGGTCGGCGGCGAAGCGATCCTGGAAGACGGCCGACGGGTGCGGCGGGATGTGGTCCAGCATCGGGGCAGCGCGGCGGTGGTGCCCGTGCTGGGGCAGTGTGTGTTGTTCGTACGCCAGTATCGGATCGCGGTCGGCCGCCCCGTCCTGGAGATTCCGGCCGGGGGGATCGAACCCGGCGAGCTACCGGAGTTCACCGCCCGGCGAGAACTGGAAGAGGAGTTGGGTTACCAGGCGGGTCGCTGGGCGCCCGGGCCCGTGTTCTTTTCATCCGTCGGGTTCCTGAACGAAGCAATTCATCTGTTTTTTGCTTTCGATTTGCAGAAGACCGCCGCCGTACCGGATGCCGACGAGCACGTGGAAGAGGTCCGCGTGCCGTTGCGGGACGTCCGCCGCGGATTGCAGGCCGGTGAATACGACGATGCGAAGACCCTGATCGGGTTGCATGAATTGTTGGCTCGAGGGAACGGAAACAGTTCGAACGATCTGGATTAAATCGGTCCGCGGGTTGGGCAGGAATGACCAACCCGCGGACCGATTCGCGACCCAGGGGATGTTCTTGTCGATCAACACACTTTCGTCGGGCAGGAATTCCCAACCTACGGGGAGGGGCAGCGAGCGACTTCCGGCCTGGGTGAGCTATCCATTGTGATTTGCGGCACTCGCAACTCGTTACCCCGACGAGGAATCTCGACAGGCCCGCGGGCCGGGGGCGGAACATGCACGCTTTCATGAGCGTTGCCAAAGCTTTATCGGACGCGCAGCGCGTGCGCCTGCTGCTGGCGCTGCGGCATCAGGAATTGTGCGCATGTCAATTGGTCGCCCTGGTCGGTCTGGCGGCGTCCACGGTATCCAAGCACATGTCCATCCTCAAAGAGGCTGGCCTGGTCGAGGGCCGCAAGGAAGGCCGCTGGATGTACTACCGCTTGGCGGCGAATTCGCCTTCCCCTATGATTCGTGGGGCTTTGAGCTGGGTTGTGGAGCATTTGCAGTCGGATCCGCAGATCCTGCAGGACGACCAACGCCTGACGGAAATCTGTGCTGCGGATCCGGACCCCTCGTGTCCGGTTCCCGAGTGGGGACCAAGTGGGGACGGCGGAACCAGCTTCCGTGAGACAATTCGCAGGAAATGATCAACCGTTCGTCGGGGTTCGCCACCTCACGTGTCCTCTTCGCAGCCCCGCAGCTCGATTGGCCGCCGTTCGTGGCTTTGCAGCCGGGGTTTTGAAGATTATATTGCAGGCTTCGAGCGGAAACTAAGTGGTTCTTTAAGCGTTACTTCTTAGATCCTTTCGAGGGGTTTTTCTGACACACACGGTGCGAACGACACCATGGCTGCTGATCAACAACGACGCGAAGTTTTTTTCTCGGGGCATGTGCAAGGCGTGGGGTTTCGTTACACGACCCAGCGCGTTGCCGGGCGTCATGATGTGACGGGCTTTGTCCGGAATATGCCGGATGGACGGGTACAAGTGGTCGTCGAGGGGCAGCGTCCGGAGATCGAACGATTCTTGGATGACTTGTCGCGGACGATGGGGGGATACATCCACAAGACCACGATTCAGGAGGAAAAGCCAACGGGTCGATTTAATGGTTTCTCGATTCGTTACTGACCGGTCTCTGACCGCGATGGGGCCGGTCTCTGACCGAGCCACTCGGCCGACCGAAGGTCTCCCCTATCGCGGGAGACCTTCGGTCGGCGGTTTCGGCGGGGTCGGAGACCCTCGCCGAGCAGTGCGGCGGGGTCGGAGACCCGCGCCGAGCGCGGTAGATGATTTGCTGCGGGTTGCCTTATGGTAAATTGAATGAACTGTTGACGGCGTCTTTACGTACAGCCGTCGGACTGGGATTATCTTACGGACGGAACAAGCGATCACAAATGATGATGAACTCGCTAGTAATTTTGGCGGTACAGAATTGGGTCAGTCACTGGTTAACCCCCCTCTGGTTATTGAGTGTGGGAGTGCTGGCGGGCATGGTATTGCTGGTGCTGATCGGAGCGGTTGCTTGGCTGCTGTCTCGGGTGCCGGGACTCGGGACGCTCGCCGATCGGGTAGGTGGTCCCGAGGGTTCGTGGCTGGGTCGCGTGCTGGTTCGCCCGCTGTGCATCTTGGTGTCGCGGCGGACGTTGGGGGAGGTGCCTCAGGCGATCCGTGAGGGTGCGTTGTGGCCTCTGTTCATTTTGGCGCTCTCGTTGTCGGCCTTTGGGATCCTGGGTGCTGTTTTTGTGCAGCAGCCGGTGGAGTTGCTGGCTTCGTTAGAGCGTTTGCCGCATGCGGGCACGCGGACGGAGACCTTCGAGGTCCCCGTGTCGGAGTACGATTTTCCGGGCGAGGTGTTTGCGGAACTGGTGCCGCACCGCGAGCCGATTTCGTTGAATGCGGAGGAAGTGCGTTCGCTAACCTTCGAAAGCGACCAGAACCTGTCGATCGCCATGTGGCCATTCGACGAGGTGGCTCCCGGCCAGACGTTGGAGGTGATCGCTGGCGAACCGAGCACTTGGTTTCGCAGTTATCATGCGGAAGAGACCTTGGTACCGGAGGATTTCGAGGCCTTTTATATCCGCAATCTGGGTGGCGAGACTGCGGAGGTTTCGCTGACAGTGCTCACGGCGCCCCCGCATCCTCAGGTTTCGACGATTCCCATCACGGCCGTTTTCGTGGTGTTCGTCTTCGTGCTGTACCTCTGGCAGAGGGCACTGGCCCCTCGTTTATCGGCGATCGCGTTGTCGACGTACAAATCGGAGATCGCCCAGCCGTTGTTCCCCTTGCTCTTGTTGCTTGGGCTGTTTCTTTTATGGCTGTTCGTCTGGATTCCGTACAACACGTTTGGTGAAGACATCAAGATGTTGAAGGATTCCGGACTGGTCGTGATCATGCTGTTGGGGATCCTGCTGGCGGTTTGGTCGGCCAGTGGTTCGGTGGCGGACGAGATCGAGGGCAAGACGGCGTTGACCGTGCTGTCGAAGCCGGTTGGTCGCCGATCATTCATTTTGGGGAAGTACCTGGGGATCGTCTGGACCCTGGCGGTGTTGTTCGCGGTGCTGGGGCTGATGTTGTTGATCGTGGTGGCTTACAAGCCGATTCATGAGGCGCGGGAGACGGCGACGCAGGATCTGACGTGGCAACTGACGCACATGGAGATGGTCTACACCGTTCCGAGTTTGGCGTTGGCCTTTATGGAGACGGTGGTGCTGGCCGCGATCAGTGTGGCGATTTCGACCCGTTTGCCGTTATTGGCCAATTTTACGATCTGCTTGGCCGTCTATTTGCTGGGCCATTTGACGCCGTTGATTGTGCAATCGGCGATGGGTCAATTCGTATTCGTCCAGTTTTTCGGGCAGTTGATTGCCACAATCCTTCCGAATCTGGACCATTTCCGTACGGAAGCGGCGGTGGCGGCGGGGCTACCGGTTCCCATTGTGTACGTCGGGATGTCGCTGCTTTACTGTGTGACCTACAGTTTGATCGCCATTCTATTGGCGCTGGCTCTGTTTGAGGACCGTGACCTGGCGTGATGGGAAGCGGACCATGGCCCGCATTTCGATTGGCGACATTCGACTGAATACCGTAGATTGCGGACGTGGTGCCCCTCTTTTGCTGGTGCATGGTTTCCCTCTGGATCACCGGATGTGGCGTGCGCAGATCGACGATCTGTCGGCGGACCATCGTGTGATTGCTCCGGATTTACGGGGTTTTGGCCGTAGCGACGTGAGCGAGGGCCGGGTGACGATGGCTCGCTTTGCGGAGGATCTGGTGGCATTGCTATCGGCGTTGGGTGTGGAGCCGCCGGTCACGGTATGCGGTTTGTCCATGGGCGGTTACATCGTCTGGAGTTTATGGCAGCGGCATCGCGAGTGGTGGGGTCGCTTGGTGCTCTGCGACACCCGAGCGGAAGGGGATTCTCCGGACGCATCGCAGACGCGTCGCCAGAGCGCCCAGCGGGTCCTGTCGGAAGGTCCGGGTTTCTTGGCCGAGGCGATGGGCGAGGTCTTATTTTCGGCGTCCACGCGTCAGGAGCGTCCCGAATGTCTTCGGTGGGTACGGGAGATGATCGCGACGTCGCCCCGGGCCGGTGTGGCGGCCGCATTGAATGGGATGGCCGAGCGTTCGGATGCGACGGCCTTGATGGGCACGATCGACGTTCCGACCCTGGTGGTTTGCGGGGCGGAGGACACGATCTCGCCCCCGGCGACCATGCGGGGTCTGGCCGCCGGAATTCCGTCGGCCGAATACGTCGAGATCCCGTCCGCAGGGCATCTGGCGCCGCTGGAGAATCCGGGGGAAGTGAATCGCGTCCTGCGACGTTTTCTTGGCGGTTAGGGCAGTTCAGCGGCCGCGGCCGGTACTGGTTTCGATCCGGGCCCAAAACGGGTTTTGGCGGTCACCGCGGGTGCGCACGTCTTCCAGCATCACCTCCAGACGGGGACCCGGCGGATCCCGCGGTTCCGCGCCATTGACCACCACGGCGAAAGGCTCGTCGAAGTCAATCATTTGGGGGGATAGCCAGACCGTGACTTGTCCCGCCCCGGTGCGGACGATGACGCGGTTCGTCTCCAAGACGCGTCCGTTGGTCGAGGCGGGTCGCACATTTCGGCTCGGAGGCCAGCTGACCGGCGAGGCCAGTGAGTTTGCGGGGAACTGGTCCAATTCGACCCACCAAAAAAAGTTGTCCCAAGACCGCATGCTGACACATTCGAATTCTTCAGGAAAGAAATCTCGTTGGTATCGTTCCATCCAGTCGAAGATCCGATGCACCTCGTCATAGAAATGCTCGTGCCCGCGGCCCTGATAGACAACCACGGTGGCATCGAAGAAGGCGCGGGTGAGATAACGATCCAGGTCCGCGCTGTTCTGCGCCATTCGATCGCCATCCAATTCGCCGGCCACAAAATAAAACGGCACGTAGCGACCGTTCCGCCAGTAGCGCGAGACGTACTTGTCGGCGGTGGCGACGATGGGCACGACTCCCGCCCAGAGGTCGGGGTGCGCCAAGCCGATATCCCAGGCCGCGTCGCCGCCCAGGGAGTGCCCGGACAAGAAGACGCGATCCGTATCGATCGAGAAACGCCGCAGGGCATCGCGCAGCGCGAACAGCACCGCCATGTGTTCCCGGGCCGAGTACTCGTACTGCTGCTGGTGCGGGTTGGTCCAGGCCGGGGCCACGATAATATAGCCTCGGCGGGCGGCCTGTCCCAGACGCAGGCCGTTTTCGTCCAGTCCCCCGGCCCACCATTCAATCTGCTGTTCGGGCGTGGTGCCGGCGCCATGCAAGGTCACGATACAGGGGTAACGCCGGTAGGGGTCGTATTCCGGGGGCAGTTGGACGTGGTACTCGATCGCCTCCTGATCGCCCCCACCAGGAACGGTCAAGGTAAAGGCGCCGGCCGGCTGCTCCGGATCAGCCTCCGTCTCCAGAACCGGCTTCATTTGGTCCAATAAGCGCGCGACGTACGCGGGGCTGCTGCCTTCCATCGCTTGCAGCTCTGCCAGGATTTCGTCCCGTTCGGTGGATCGTTGCGAAGTCAGGTAGCGCCGCACGGCCTGGCGCACGCGGAACAGCGAGGCGGCAACCATCGGGTTCTCCAGACCCTGGCCCGTGCCCAACAGCCAGCCACTGACGGCCAAGGCCACCTTTTGCTCGGGCAGCATGTTCAGATCGTCAGCCAAGCGGACATAATCGGCCAGACGCTCCCATGTGTTGCGGTTCAGCCGCTGGACGATCTCATCGACCGGCGGTTCCAGCAGAGTTCGCAGACGGCTATCGGTGATCGCCGCCAGGTCCTGCTGCAAACGCTCCAGCGACTGCTCCGCCTGATCCTGCAGATCCGTAAACTCTTCCAACAGATCGCGGACTTCCAACAGGATTTCGCCCGCCACCCCCTCCGAAGGGAACTGATCCAACATGGCGTAGGCCAAACGATGCTGGCCTGCCGCAAGACGCGAGCGAATCTCGCGGATCAGTCGGCGCGCACTCATCTGCTGGAGTGCCACCACCTGCTGCTGGAGGTCCGCCAGATCGGGAAAATCTTCGATCACACTTTGCAATTCGACTCGCGCATCCCGGTAACGATCGGCCTGGATGTACAAGCGCACCAATCGGAGCCGTTGGTCCGCATCCTCGGGATCGATCTGCCTCAAAAGGACTTGGCTGAGGATGTCCCGGGGGATCGAGCTGGTCGCGATCCGCATGTCCCAGTTCACCGCTTGCCGGCTGGCCAGACCTTCGACCTTGGTGTAGGTCGGCGTCACCTCGGTGATCCCCTGGACCACATCCACCGCGCCTTGCGGGGTATGGATCGAAAAGACCCGCCGCCCGTATTCGTCGAAGGGGGTGACTCCCCGGATGGCCCCGATTGCCGCCACGCGGCGTGCCGAACCGGCGACCCGCTGATCGATACGAATCCGTTCTTGGGATGTCTGCTGAGGCACGACCGCCTGGACTTGGCGCGAGGCAAAGAACGTGCGGCGCAGATCGTCGTCGACAAACACAATCTGCTGGACTTGGACCTCCCCTGCCGAACTCAGCGGATTGGCGCCCAGCGAGGCGATCTTGCCCACGCGCCCCTCGAATTGCAGCCCGTTCTTCAACGTGACGACGTCGGCGGCCAAAGGGGTAAAAAGTAACAGCCAACCGGCGAGCCATGTCGCAAACCCGACGCGGCGGCGAACTGGACCAGCGGATGAGAAAGCCATGCCGAATTATTATCCAAAATCGAAAAGAAACGAAGCGAACCCAACTCCATTGTTGCCGGACGGCGCCAATTTCGTCAAATGCAATCTCCTCTCCAGTGCGTCCGAGGGAATCTCGATTGCATCCATGACGGGGAGCCAGAGCGGTTGCCGCCATTCACGGGATTCGAGCCCCATCCTCTTCCGTGGACCCGCAACCGTCGCCGCGGATTTGCGGCACGAGGGCGTCTCCGACTTGGGTGGCCGATCCCTTGTGATTTGCTAGGTTTGCGCTTGGAAAATCACCGCTGCCAATGGGGGCAAGGTAATGTTCAGGGAGAAGGGGCGGCCGTGACAAGCCACCGCTTGCGCCTCGACGCCCGGATGATTTCCCACATTGCTGCCGCCGTAGTATTCCGAGTCGCTGTTGAAGATCTCGCGGTACCAGCCTGCGGCGGGCACACCGACCAGGAACTGCTGCCGAACTACGGGGGTGAAGTTGCAGCAGACCACCAGCGAATTCTCCGGTTGAATCCCACAGCGCAAGTAGGACAACACGCTGTGGCCCGCATCGTGGCAATCGATCCACTGGAACCCTTCCGGCTGGAAATCCTGTTCGAACAGCGCCGGGTGGGTGCGGTACAGCTGATTCAGGTCGGCCACCAGTTTTTTCAACCCCTCGTGCGAGCGCCACTGCAGCAACTCCCACTGCAGTTGGCTGTCGTGGTTCCACTCGTGCCACTGCCCGAACTCACCCCCCATGAACAGGAGTTTCTTTCCCGGATGGGTCCACATATAGGAGAAGAGCAAGCGGAGATTGGCGAATTTCTGCCACAGATCGCCCGGCATTTGGCCAATCAGCGAACCTTTGCCATGGACCACCTCGTCATGGGACAGGGGCAGGGCGAAGTTCTCACTGAAGGCATAGATGATACTAAACGTGAGTTCATTGTGGTGGTGCTGGCGGTGGATCGGATCGTGACGCAGGTAGCGGAGGGAATCGTTCATCCAACCCATGTTCCACTTCATGCTGAAGCCCAGCCCGCCGGTATCGGTGGGATGCGAGACACCTCCCCAAGCGGTGGATTCCTCGGCAATTGTCAGGACGCCGGGGAACTGGCCATGAACCACGCGATTGAACTCTTGCAGCATCGCGACGGCTTCCAGGTCTTCCCGACCGCCCAAGGGATTGGCCTCCCACTCGCCTTCATTACGGCTGTAATCCAGGTACAGCATCGACGCGACCGCGTCGACGCGCAGGCCATCGATGTGATAGCGGTCCAGCCAGAACAAGGCATTGGAGATCAGGAAGTTATGGACCTCGTTCCGACCGTAGTTGAAGCACATGGTGCCCCAATCCGGGTGTTCGCCCCGGCGCGGATCTGCGTGTTCGTACAGCGCCGTACCATCGAATCGCCACAACCCGTGTCCGTCCTTGGGAAAATGGGCGGGAACCCAATCGATGATCACTCCGATGCCGTTCTGATGGCAGTAATCCACGAAGTACATGAAGTCTTCCGGATCCCCATAACGGCTGGTCACTGCGTAGTAAGCCGTGGGCTGATAACCCCAGCTTCCGTAGAACGGGTGTTCGCAGACGGGGAGCAATTCCAGGTGGGTAAAGCCCATCTCCTGGCAGTAGGCCACCAACCGATGCGCCAATTCGCGGTATCCATACCACTCGCCGCCGTGACGTTTCCAGCTGCCAAGATGGACTTCGTAGATCGAGATGGGCCGGTGCAGGAACTTGAATTGGGCGCGCTGCTGCATCCATGACTGGTCATTCCAGTCATAACGCCACAGATCGGTGGTAATCGAAGCCGATTTGGGGGGCAATTCCGATCGAAAGGCGTACGGATCCGCTTTTTCCACCGTCTCGCCGCTGGGCGTCCGGACCCGGTACTTGTACAGTTCGCCTTCATCCAACCCGGGGATAAACAGTTCCCAGAGGCCGTTGTCAAAGTGCCGTCGCAGGGCATGGCACCGCTGGTCCCAGCGATTGAAATCGCCCACGACGCTGACGCCTTGCGCGTTGGGCGCCCAAACGGCAAAGTTCATCCCCTCGACACCGTTCACCGTACGCCGGTGGGCTCCCAGCTTTTCGTACGAACGATAATGCCGGCCTTCACCCAAGAGGTAGCGGTCATAATCGGAGAAGAAGGTCGGGAAAGCGTAAGGGTCGTCAATGGTGGTCATGTTCCCCTTTTCATCCGCCACCTGCAATCGATAACACGGCAGCGGGGCGGATTCGGAGTATGGGCATAAAGCTTCGTAAAAGCCAGCAGGATGTAAACGTCGCATCGGGCGCGGCAGTGGATGGGCCGAATCGACCACCCATGCCTGCCGCGATGCGGGCAGGAATGCCCGAATGGCTGTCCACTGCCGTCCGTTACACACTACCGGGTGAGGTCCCAAGACCTCGGATGGGTTGCTGTGCGTTCCGCTAACTACCGCCCCCACATTCAGCAACGATAAACTCGTACGCACAGCTTAGCATCCCTACAAAAGATATACGCGATTTTTCCGTTCACTCCAAGAGGCTCGGCGGGTCGCGGGACGGAATTTGTGCCTTATTGGGGCACTGATCCAATTCAAATGGACGGGGTGGACACCTGGTTGTGGCGTCTCACCCCGCCCACGGTCCATCGCCACGCCTCGGCGATTCGTCCGGAAAGACCGAAGGGCAGTTCCGGTGCATTTCCGATCCGCCACTTCCCCTACATCGGTCACATGGGTCTCCGACTCCTGCTCCAGTTGCCATTCCGGTTCAGGCTCGGTTTCGCCCGCGGTCGCATGTGTCGGCGGTCTGTGGGATGCGTCTCCGATGCGGCCCCCGCAAGGGCGGTTCCGCCAAATCCAACCGCCACACGCGACACTCGACCTCATGATAACGCAGGGCGCGATCGATTCGCTGCCAAAGATCCCAATTGCGAATTCGGGTCATCTCCCCGAAGCGTTCCCACTGCCAATCATTGTCGCGCCATTGTTCCAATCCGAAACGCAGGCCGCGACTGACGTAGCGGCTGGGCGTGATCAGGGTAACCCGCGAGGGCTGATCCAAGGCTTCCAGGCCTCGGACCACGGCCAACAATTCCAGGCGCGCCCGATCGGTCGGTTCTTCCTGGTCCGTGGCTTCGAAACGCGTGGCTCCATCGACGCGTTCCAGTACAAATCGCCAAGCTCCCCCCTCGCCCGCCGGGGAATGCGGGTCCGACCAAGCCTCGCACGCCTCGGAAAACAGCAGATAATGGGGACGAAATTGGGGTAAATCATGCTCCCCTTCCGTCGAAAGCGCCGGCCAACTCTTGCAGGGCTCCGCGTGCGGTCTGCAAGAGTTGAACGTCCGGGGCGCTTCGGTCGGATGCCGATCAACCGAAACTGGAGAGATCATTTGTTGCCTATCGTTAACCATAACCTAGATTTCCCAAATACCGCATCTAAACTCTGACCGGTTTTCCGGGAAATGCAAGTTTTCAGCCTGAGGTTTTTCACCTCGGCGCCGGCTAGGCGACCAGCGCTCGCATCTCGTGAGAGGCGCGGCGATGGGTCATCACTCCCTGGATGAACTCCTCAAAGATCCGGATGTCCAACGCCGACGCCGATTCGGCTTCTGGGTGGAACTGGGTCCCCATTGCGAACCAATCGGAAGAGAAACCGTCTTCGGACATGACACTCTCGATCGCCTCGATCACTCCGTCCGGACAGCGGGCGGTGACACGAAAGCCCGGGGCGACTTCATCGACCGCCATGTGGTGCATGCTGTTCACGCGGATTTCCCCGTCGCCGTAAACGCGTTCCATCACCGAATCGGGAACGACTTGCAGGCTGTGCCGGTGTGCCGGATCCTGGGCGTCCTTGTGGGGGAGGGCTTCGGGAATGTCTTCGGCCAGATGCAGGAAGAGGTTGCCTCCCGCAGCCACGTTCAGCAACTGCATGCCGGCACCGATTCCGAACACGGGCATGCGGCGATCTGCAATACGATCCACAAGTAGCCGGTCAAACGTTTCCCGCCTGCTGTCCATGGTGCGTACCGAGGGATGCAACATGAACCCGTCGCGACGGGGATCCAGATCGCTTCCGCCGATCATGATGAATCCGTCCAGCATGTCGAGGACTCGATCGATCTGGTCTTTGTGTTCCAGGGGGGGCACGATGATGGGGATACCTCCGGCAGCCAGCACACGCCGGTAATAGCCGTCGGCAATGAAGGAATACGCGGGTGAGTTGTTTTGGGGGGGGCGCAGATCGGCATTGATGCCTATGACCGGTTTTCGAAGCATGTATTGAGTCCCTTCAGATCACGTGGAGAATCCAAAAAACAGACCGACCGAAATCGGGTTGGGGCGAGATACTGCGCAGCCGGGGCAGAGCGTGCCGAAGTCCGGAAACGGGACACTCGACTTGCCACCTCGAAAATTCGCTTTACACGAATTACCGAATCAGGGGGAATAGAGGGGGCGTGAATCGGTGGATTCTGCGCAGCCGCCCGGCGGTCCTCCCTGACATCGATCTTTAGGCTTCGAGGTTCAAGCCGGGGCTCCTGCTACCAGTCCTGGTACGCGCCTCGGCGGAACGACGTCCTTATCGCTACCTCGCACCTCCTGTGAAGTCTGCCCTCGTGCTCCGAAGGGATTGGTGACGGATTGTGGTCGAACGCACAGTATAACGACAGTTTGTCGGATGGGAAGACTTTTCTGCTATCTTGCGGTACCGGACGTAAACACCTACAACATGATGTGCTAGCACCGGTGGAATTGCCGCCGGTGATTCACCGATTCTCTTTCAGCAAGGAGCAACCCTATGGAAAAATGGCCCCTCGGCGTATTCACGAGCATCGACGCTGGGCTCGGGGTGAAACTCGAAGTTGCCCACGAATTGGGAGTCCCGACGATCCACCTGCATGCTCCCAACGCTGCGAACCGGAC
>SLEY01000309.1 GCA_007124535.1 Planctomycetaceae bacterium | reverse complement strand
CCCCGCTGACGGTAAAGCCAGTCGGACTGGACGTCCCATTCCAGGGCCCGATCCAGATAAGCCAGCGCCGACTCCGGCTGGCCCGCCAGTTGCTTCTCGAGCGCCTTGGCCGCGTACCAGCGGGCTCGTTCCCGGGGAGCCCACATCCACAGCACCGGCCCCAGCACCAGGGTGATCAGGATCAGCCGGACCCAGCGCGCCGGTCGCCCCGGATGCGCTGCCCTGGCGTAGTTCGTGTGCTGGGGGGGATGCTGGGGGTCGGTCTGCTGGGGCTCAGGTCTTGACATTGCACTTTCGCCGGATCACTCCCGTGGTTCGCAAACGCTCGGAAAACAATAGTTCATACGGTCACCGTTCGCTCGGGGCAAGTAGATAACGCTCGAATCCGCCTGCCATCCGGTCTTCGAAACCCGCTTCGGTCCTCAGGATCAACAGCACCTGCAGGTCGTGCTCTCGGGCCAACCGCTCCGCTCGGTCCGGGCCGGCGACCATCAAGGCGGTGGCCCAGGCGTCGGCCAGCTTGCAGTTGGCCGCGATAACCGAGACCGAAGTCAACTCGTGCTGTACCGGCCAGCCGGTGCGCGGATCGATTTGATGGGAGTAGCGGCGCCCCTCCCATTCGAAGTAATTTCGATAATCGCCGGAGGTGGCCAGCGCTCGGTTCGCCAGGCCGATCACTTGGTGAAGTGCGTGTCCCCAAGTGATGGGTCGTTCGATGCCGATGCGCCAGGGAGTTCCGTCGGCACGTGTTCCCCACGTGGCGAGGTCGCCACCGATTTCGACCATCCCCCCCCGGATGCCCAGATTCGTCAGCAAATCGACCAGCAGGTCGACGGCATAGCCTTTGGCAACGCCCGATAAATCCACGTAGACGTCGGGATCGCTTTTTCGCAGCGCGGGGGGCTCCGACCGCACTTCCACCCGGCGGTAATCGACGCGCGCGCGGGCCCGTTCGATTTCGTCTTCGGTGGGCGGCGCATCCGGCCGCGCCTCCGGACCAAAGCTCCACAGGTTCACCAGCGGTCCGACGGTCACATCGAAGGCCCCGTCCGTCTGGCGGCTGATCTCCTGCGCCGCGGCGACCACCTGGGCGGTGGCCGGCGAAACCGGGAACCAATCCTCCTGCTCCCAACGATTGAACCGGGACAGTTCCGAATCGGGCAGATAGGTGGACATCTGCCGGTTGACGGTTGCCAGACTCGCTTCGATCCTCGTCTGGATCTCCTCCCTGCCCATCCCGGAGGGGAGTTGGGCGAGGCGGACGGTGTAGTGGGTTCCCATGGTGAAGCCATGGAGTTCCACGGCCTTGGGCTTCGCCCCGGGCCGCAGGACCGCCACCGCGACCAGGGCCGCCAGCACCAAGGCGAGACGGATTACCCAACCTCGGCTCCAACCGGCCGGGGGCGGGAAGGAGACAGCCGGGGTTCCCGGAGGAAAGGAATCAGCCGCCGAAGTCATCGAAGGCAATGTTCTCGTCCTCGACGCCCAGATCGTCCAGCAGTCGGAATACCGCGTCGTTCATCTTGGGCGGACCACAAAGATAGTACTCAATATCCTCCGGCGCCGGATGATCCTTCAAGTACTGGTCATACAGCACCTGATGGATAAAGCCGGTCAGACCGGTCCATTCGTCTTGCGGGCGAGGTTCGGAGAGGGCGATATGGAAGCGGAAATTGGGGAATTCCCGCTCGATGGCCCGAAAATCCTCCACGTAGAACAGTTCACGCAGGCTCCGACCGCCGTACCAGTAGGACACTTGGCGCTGCGTGCGCCGGTTCTTGAACAATTCGAAAATGTGGCTTCGCAAGGGAGCCATGCCGGCCCCGCCCCCGATATAGACCATCTCCCCATCCGTGTCCTTGATAAAGAAATCGCCGTAGGGCCCGGAAATCCTCACTTCGTCCCCCGGCTGCAAACTGAAGATATACGAAGAAGCCATGCCGGGCGGCGTGTCCCGCGGCGCCTGGTCGGGAGGCGTCGCGATCCGCACATTCAACAGGATGCGACCCTTCTCGCCCGGCCAATTCGCCATCGAGTAGGCACGTACCACGGACTCCTCGACGCGGGACGTGTATCGCCACAAATCGTACTGATCCCACTCGTCGCGATACTCCGGTTCGATCTGGAAGTCCCGGAAGTGGACGACGTGCGGGGGGACGTTGATCTGGATATAGCCTCCGGGCGTGAAATCCACATCCTCCCCCGGCGGCAACTCCAGCACCAACTCCTTGATGAACGTGGCCACATTCCGATTCGAGCGGACACGGCAAACCCACTGGCGGGTCTCCAACGCCTCCTCGGGCACCACGATCTTCATGTCCTGTTTGACACCCACCTGGCACGACAGGCGCAGCCCCTCCCGCGACTCCCGCTTGGTGATGTGCGTCTTCTCCGTCGGCAGGATCTCGCCCCCACCCTCCAGAACCTTGACCTTGCACAACGCACACGTCCCGCCGCCACCGCAGGCCGATGCGACGAAAATCTCCTGGTCCGACAACACGTTCAGCAGCTTGCCGCCCGCCGGGACCCGCAACTCTTTCTGATCGTTCACCAGCAGGGTCACTTGGCCCCGGGGAACCAGGCGGGAACGCGCCACCAGAATCAGGATCACCAGCACCAAGACGACGGTGGTGAACATCACTACGCCAAGCAAAATTTCAAACATGGTTCGGCTTGTCCACCCCGTCCCCTCGAATCCTTGTGAATCGATCCGGCGCCCTTCACAGCTGAATCCCGGCGAACGACATGAACGCCAGCGACATCAGCCCCACGGTAATGAAGGTGATCCCCAGCCCCCGCAGTCCCGGTGGCACGTCACTGTACTTCAGTTTCTCGCGGATGCCCGCCAGCCCCACCAGGGCCAAAGCCCAACCGAAACCGGTTCCGAAACCGAAGACAATGCTCTCGCTGTGGCTGTACCCCCGCTCCACCATGAATAACGATCCCCCCAAAATTGCGCAATTGACAGTGATCAGGGGAAGAAAAATGCCCAACGTCGCATACAGCGGGGGAAAATAACGATCCAGAGTCATTTCCAGGATCTGGACCATCGCGGCAATCACCCCGATATAACTAATCAAACCCAGGAACGACAAGTCCACATCGGCATAGGAAGGGTCGATCCAGACCATCGCACCGGGCTGGAGAAAATAGGTGTACAACAAATGGTTGGCCGGGATCGTGATCGTTTGGATCACAATCACCGCCAAACCCAATCCCAAGGCCGTCTTGACCGTCTTGGAAACCGCCAGGAACGTGCACATCCCCAAGAAGAACGCCAACGCCAGATTCTCCACGAAAACAGCCGTCAGGAACAGACTCAAATAGTGCTCCAGCATCTCAGGATTCCTCCACTTGCTCGGGCTTCCAGGTCCGTAAGGCCCAGATGATCAAGCCGATCAGGAAAAAGGCGCTGGGCGGCAACAGCATCAGCCCGTTCCGCACGTACCAACCGCCTTCGTTGCCGGCCAAGGCCAACAGCTGGTAACCGTACAGCGACCCCGATCCCAACAGCTCGCGAAAGAAGGCCACCACCAGCAGGATGGCGGCGTACCCCAACCCGTTGCCGGCCCCATCCAAAAAGCTCAGCAAGACATTGTTCTTCATGGCAAAGCCTTCGGCCCGGCCCATCACGATGCAGTTGGTGATGATCAGCCCCACGAAGACCGACAATTGCCGGCTGACCTCGAATAAATAAGCTCGCAGGAACTGGTCCACCAGGATGACCAGCGACGCGATGATCGTCATTTGGACAATGATTCGGATGTTCGTCGGGATCCGGGTGCGGATCAGGCTGACCGAGGCACTGGAGAAGGCCGTGACCAGGATCACCGCGATGGACATGACCAGTGCCGTTTCGAACTGAACGGTGACCGCCAAGGCCGAACAGATGCCCAGGACCTGCAGGGCGATCGGATTGTTGTTGAAGATCGGGTCCAACAGGGCTTGCCGCGGTTTCGGTGGGGGCATGGCATTCTCCTGTAAGCTTAAGGCCGAGGTGAAGGGTTGGGCTGCCAGGCAAATTCGAGCGGCGAGGTGGCCAATTGGTCCGCATGCTCTTCGGCCAGGCGTTGGAGGAAAGGTCCGAAACCATGTTCGCCCAGCCAGAACCGCACCATGCCGGAGACGCCGCGAGCGGTGATGGTGGCGCCGGCCAGCCCGTCGATCTGGTGCGGGTCGTCCGGATCGGCTTCGCCCCGCAGCACGCGCAAGGCGACATTTCCCGCCTCGTCAAATGCTTTCTTGCCTTCCCACTGAGCCTGCCAGTCCGGATTCTCCACCTCGCCGCCCAGCCCGGGGGTCTCTTCCTGCTCGTAAAACGTGATCCCGCGTACCGTGACCAGATCCGCATCCAGGGCCAGGAAGGCGTACAGCGTGGACCATAGCCCGCGATTGTAAACCGGCAGGATGATCTGTTCCCAACCGTCGGGCCCTTCCACCAGATGGACCAGCGCATAACGCTCGCGGCGGTCGAACTGGAATTCCTCCACCCGGTCCGGCAATTCGACGCTCAACGCCGGGTCCCGAGCGGCCCGTCGCGGATCGTAGGTCGCCGGATCGATCCGTTCGTGTTCGTCCACGAATTCGCCCGTCTCCAGATCGACCAGCCGCGTCTCGATCCGTTCGAAGCTTTCTTCCAAAGGGATGGTCGGGTCGTACATGCCGGCGGCGATCAAGATGTTCCGCCGGCGGTACCGTACCCGATTCTCCTCCTGAACCGGCTGCAGCACCACCGCGGCCGTGGACACGATGATCGAACAGACCACACACAAACCGATGGCGACCGTGAACGTATTGGAGATCGAATCACGCTGCATAGCGAGCCAGCCTCCTCTTGATGTGGGCCTGCACCACGAAATAGTCGATGGTCGGGGCGAACACGTTGCCGAACAGGATCGCCAGCATGACCCCTTCGGGAAAGCCCGGATTGATCACGCGGATCAAAACCGTCAGGACCCCGATCAGGCCCCCGAAGATCCACTTGCCGGTCTCGGTCATCGCGGCGGAGACGGGATCCGTGGCCATGAAGACCACCCCGAAGGCGAATCCGCCCAGGACCAGATGCCACCAGGGCGGCAATTGGAACATCGGATTGGTCGGACTGCCGACCACGTACAGCAAGGTCGCCAATCCCAAAGCGCCCAGCGTCATCCCGCTCATGATCCGCCAAGAGCCGACGCCGGTCATGATCAAGAGCCCCGCGCCCAACAGGCAGGCCAGGGTCGAGGTTTCGCCCATCGAGCCCGGAATGGTCCCCAAAAACGCCTGCCACCAGGTGTAGCCCATCACCGCGACCCCCTGCGCCGGTTCGGCCACCGCCATGGCGCCCAACGGAGTGGCCTGGCTGACCCCGTCCACGGCGATCCAGATCCGATCGCCGGTCAACTGGGCCGGATACGCGAAAAACACGAAAGCCCGCGCGGTCAGGGCCGGATTCAGAAAATTCTTGCCCGTCCCGCCGAAAATCTCCTTGCCGATCACCACCCCGAAACTGATCCCCAATGCCACCTGCCACAAAGGAATGGTCGGCGGCAGGATCAACGGGTACAGGGCACTGGTCACCAAGAATCCTTCGTTCACGTCGTGACGCCGCACCAGCGAGAACAGCACCTCCCAAGCGCCCCCGGCCACTACCGTGACCAAATACACCGGCACGAAGTACACGGCCCCGTGGATCAGGTTGTTCCAAAAACCCGGAGAATAACCGGCTCCCAAGGCGGCCAGCAACTCACCACGCCAGCCAGCGGGCGCAACCCCGCCGGACGCCTGCAAGGTCAAATTGGCCTGGTAACCCGTGTTCCACAACGCCATGAAAAAACAAGGAATCAAGGCCACCACCACCAGGGACATCATCCGTTTCAAGTCCAGCGCATCGCGGATATGCGGCCCGGTTTCCGTCCGCTCCGCCGGCGTATACAGAAACGTGTCCAACGCTTCGTACAGCGGGTACAGCGTTTCCAGCCGGCCGCCCGTTTCGAACGCGGGACGGATACCATCCAAAATGCGTCGCAGCATGGTGTTCTCGTCAGCCCTCGATCTCGAGCTTGGTCAGGTTCTCACGCAACAAGGGTCCATATTCATATT
>SLEY01000093.1 GCA_007124535.1 Planctomycetaceae bacterium | reverse complement strand
CGTGGGTACGGACCGGCGGGGGATTCGGCCCTGGATCAGCACGTCGTTGTCGATCAACTCGATCTTTAGCCCTTCCAGCGTGGGGACTTGGGCCATGTTGGGACAGCCGAGTCCGGCCAGAGGCGAGGGGGCGGCGGCGCCGCCGATCAATTTGGCGGCGACGAAGCCGTAGACTTCGTCGAGGGCGCCCGCATCGAACAGGCTGCCCAGCAAACGCCCGCCGCCTTCGACCAGCACATTGGTCATCTGGCGCCGCCCCAGTTCCCGGCACAATTCCTGGAGCCGCTGATCGGGATCCGCGGCGGCTCCGACCCAGACTTCGCAGCCCGCTTGGCGGAGGCGGCGGCAACGGGCTTCCGGCGCGGCCGGTCCGGCGGCGACCAGGACGGGCACTTGATCGGCAGTGCGGACCAGATAGCTGGTTTCGGCCAAACGGGCCTGCGAATCGACCACGATCCGCAACGGAATGCGGGCGCCCGGCGGGCGAACCGTCAACTGCGGATCGTCGGCCTGCGCGGTCCGGCTGCCGACCAGGATCGCATCCATCCGGCCGCGCAGCTGATGTACGCGACGGCGGGCTTGGGCGCCGGTGATCCAGGCACTCTCCCCGGATCGCGAGGCGATTTTTCCGTCCAGACTGATCGCCCACTTGGCAATCAACCAGGGTCGCCCGGCGCCGACTCGCTTCAGATAGGGCGCATTCAGCCAGCGGGCTTCGGCCTCCATCAATCCCACCTCGACCGCCACGCCCGCCCGCCGCAGTTCGGCGATCCCTCCGCCGGCCACGGCGGCGAACGGATCCTGCTGGGCCACCACCACCCGGGCAATTCCCGCTTGGAGGATCGCCCGAGTGCACGGGCCCGTCTTTCCCTGGTGGCAACAGGGTTCCAGGGTGACGTACAGGGTAGCGTCACGCGCCGCGGCCCCGGCGGCTTGCAGCGCCACCGGTTCGGCGTGCAGGTCGCCGAAACGGGCGTGCCAACCTTCGCCCACGATCCGGTCCTGCTGAGTCACGACGCAGCCGACCATGGGATTGGGTTCGACGAAGCCTTGCCCGCGAACGGCCAATTCCAGGGCGCGGGCCATGCAGCGCTGGTCGGCGGCGGACGGCAGCATGGCTCAATCCATCCCGGGAGTCCAGAGCTTCGGCTTGTCGCCGGAGGGCGTGGGCGGGGTGCTGCCGCCGGGCGTCCACACGGGACCGGGAACTGCTTCGCCGCCGGGGGCCGCTGAAGGGCCGGAGGCGTCCAAACCGGGCGGATGGGTACTCGCCGCGGCAGGTTGCCCCCCGGGTTGCCCGCCGGCGCCCAGTTGCGACAGGATGGTCTGCAGGGCCTGAGCCACCCCCGGCTCCCGCAAATGCCGCGACTGGAGGATGTTCAACAACTCGCTGAACCGCTCGGCATTGCCTTGCAACAAACGCATCTGGAGTTCGCTGATCAGCCAAGGTGCGGGCGAAGCGCCGGCCGCTTCCGCCGCCTCACGCCCCTTGCGATTGAATTCCAACATCTGGCCGACATCCCGAGTCGACGACTCCAGAATCCGGAAAATCCGTGCCCGCTCGGACGGGTGAGCAAAGGCCGGGCGTTGCAGCATCGCCAAGCAGATTCGCCGCAACGCTCGCGGAGCGGCCACCATGGCGCATAGGACGCTCAAATTCCGCAGTTCGTCATCCGACAGCGCGTCCAGTTTCAACAAATGCAGCCGGACCGGTGGCAGGTCGAACACGGAGACGGTGGCCGGATCGATCGGTTCCCGAACGGGCAACCCCAGTTTGGCCCGCAACTCGTTCAGATCCACCGCCGATTGGGCTCGTTCGCAGGCCAGTTCCAACAGCAAGATGGCTCCCAGCAGCCGGGTCCGGTATTGCGGATCGCCTGCGACTTCCGCCGGCGCCTTGCCGTCCAGCACTTCCAGCGGCATATTCGGCCAAGTGTTCAGATAGATATCGCGGCGTTTCTCCTCGATCAACGAGGCTTGCGTGGCCGAGGGCGTATCGTCCGGCAAACGCCAGCGCCAGAGCATCGCAGCCGCTTCGGCAGGAACCTTGCGGACGACTTCTTCCTTTTCCAGGGAAGCCCTGAAGTCGCCCAGCAGTTTCTCGAACAGGCTCCGTTTCAGGTCGTAGTCGCCGGCTTTCATCGTCACGAATTCGACCCGCGCTTCCCGGTCGGTTTCCCGGCCGTAGAGGTACATTTCGCCCAGCACGTTCGGGATCTCGCCCAACTGCAGGTACTTGCCGCTGGCCGGCTGTTCCCGGTCCAGCAGCCAGAAGGCTCCCCGTGGCGGCGGCGAGTCCTCGCCGCCCAATTGCGAGAGATCGCCGGGTATCCGCACCACCTGTTTTTCGGACAACAGGACCTCCATCACCCGATCGGCGTCCGAGATGGGGTAGACATGCGAGACCTCATCCACCTTCTCGCGGTGGGGGAAGGTCAGCAGTTGAGCGGTCGCTTCGGCCTCCACCGCCGTATCCAAGTCCACACTGTCCAAACGGGCCAGCCGGTGCAGCGTTTGGGCTTTTTCCTCCGTCTGCCCGAGCCAACCCTGGTACTGCGCCAGTTGGGCCAAGACGGCCGGTTCATTCGGCAACTCCCGCTCCAACGCCTTCAGCCGGTCGCAAGTCTGGCGCCAGCATCCCCGGCGGGCCGGCTCTTCCGCCGCTTCCAGTCGTGGCTGGTTCGCTTCCCCGGGCTTGAGTTGGACGTGATGCTTCAACAGCAGCGAGACATCCGGCGAGGCATACAGGCGGCTGAGAAGTTCGCGAGCCGAATTGTCGTCCTCGGGAGCAATTCCGGCTTGAAAAGCCAAATGACCCATCGCGGCCGAGTGATTGCCGACGTACAGCAGCACCTGAGCCACAATTCCCAGGGCACTGTACGTCGCTTCCTGCAGCATCCCCTCCGACACCTCCAGAGATCGTTGCAGTTGGTCCACCGCTTGGTCGACCTGCAATTCGCTGGCCGAAATGATCGCGGAGAAAGCCAGGGCGATCGGGTTTTCCGGATAATGCTGCCGGAATTCGGCCGCCGTCGCCTTCAACCCCTCCATATTGGAGGTTTCCAACTGGATAATCCCCTGCAGGGCCAGTAGACAAGCCCGCGAAGGATGGGATTTCAGCAACTGGCTGATCTGGTTCAACGCAGCAATCCGCTGCCCTGCACCCACCTTGTCCAGCACATGGTTCAATTCGCCCAACAGGTCTTTCCCGCAGGCACAGAACTTGATCTTCTGGTTCGTCCCACCCGGACAAAGCTGGTAGGCGTCAAGCGGCATGGTTCAATCTTTCGCTGGTCGGTACTCGAAAACGGACGGATCGCCGTGCGATAACAAGCGGCTGAGTTTACCATATGGAGGGCCCTTTGACGAGCAGGGCAGCGGCAGCGGGGGGTGCAAATCACCCGGGCCACGAATCGCCATCGAAAGGCCACGTTGACTAACTGCCGGTTTCCTCTTGGAGTATGATGAAAGGAAGCGGCGGCCCCATCTTCCCGCGACCCCGATCGAAGGGTGTTTCGATGCTCTTTCCTTACGACACGGATGCTCCAATCTATCACTGGCCCATCGCGACGGTGGGGCTGATTGCCACGAATGTCGTTGTTTTTTTCGGTATGGTCGGAGCCTCGCTGCCAGATCTGGAACCCTGGATCCTCCAATGGGGTCAGGGTTGGCAGCCCGTGCAATGGGTCAGTTCCCGGTTCATGCATGCCGGCCTCGGGCACTTGATGGGCAATATGTTCTGTCTGTGGGGGTTCGGGCTGATCGTGGAGGGCAAGATTGGCTGGTGGCGTTTCCTGGCGGTCTATTTGGGGATCGGGGTGTCGCAGGGCATGATCGAGCAGACGATGATGTTGGGGGCCACCGCGGGTGGTTCGCTGGGCGCCTCGGCAGCCATTTTCGGCATTCTGGCCATCGCCCTGGTTTGGGCCCCGGCCAACGAATACAGCTGTGTCTTCTTTCTCTTCATCGGTTTGTGGTTTCGACCGATCTATTTCGAGTGTACCGTGCGGACGCTGGCCACGTTCGCGCTGGTATTGGACCTGTTGATCCTGATGCTCACGATCCTGGCCACGGGCAGTTTGGCGCAGTCGGTCGGCACGGCAATGCTCCATCTGATGGGGGCTGCGATCGGGCTGGTTGTGGGCGTGGTGATGTTGCGCAAGGGTTGGGTCGATTGCGAGAACTGGGATATTTTCTCGATTTGGGCCGGGCGAAATCGGAGCGAAACCGTCGATGTGGATACGCTGCGGGACACCTCGGCGCCCGCCCTGCCCGGCGAACTGGTGCGCCAGCGCCGCCAATCGGCTTTGCAGCAGATCCGCGACATCCTGGCCGACGGGCAAGCGGTTTTGGCTTATCGTGCGCATCAGAGGATGCAGCGCACCCTGCCGACCTGGCAATTGCCGGAACGCGAATTTTTCCAGCTGATCGCGGGTCTGTTGAAGCAGCGGCAGTGGTCGGAAGCGGTGCCGGCGATGGTGGAGTACCTGCGCGAGCATGATCAGCACGCGATCGAAGTTCGGTTGAAATTGGCGCTGATTCTGGTGGAAAAAGAGGAGCGCCCGGTTCAAGCCTTGCGTGTGTTGGCTAAAATTCGGGCCGAGACGCTTACGACGAAGCAGCGTGAGTTGTATTCGCGTCTGCAGCGGAAGGCCGAGCGGTTGAAGCGTGACAACCCCTACGAGCCCGTTGCGGACGATTGGTAGCACGAGCCCCCTTACAGGAGCGTTGACGGATGAGTCACTCTGATTTGTGCCTGCACCCGCGTAGCATCATCACCGGTTGGGACTTTAGCACGGGCGAGGTGAAATGCCTGGCGTTCGAGTTGAGCGGCCGAGTCGTTGCGGAAGTCCGCTTGCCCACGGAACTGTGGCACGGGGACCCGCCGGATCCGAACATTTCCGAGTTGAATCTTTTTCAGCTGGAGGGTCAAGCACGAGCCAGTGTGCGGGGGATTGCTGCCCAGTTGCGTCGCAAGGGCCGGCTGCAGGATTGGGTGGCGGGCGGCATCTCGGCCACGCATCACACGGCGGGCCGGATCGACGCCCAGTACGTGCCGGTCCGCCGCGCGATCTGCTGGAACGACCAGACCTTGGCCGCCTACCGCGCGGCGGGGGAAACGCGGCTGGGCGGCAAACAGGTGGTCCAAAAACTGCTGGGCGGACCCTGGGCGGACCGTTACACGCTGAGCCACCTGGTCAAGGACGAGGATGCGGACGCGGAGAGCGACGAGCGGCGTTATCTGAAGCCGGCCGATTGGAAACGCACCCATCGGATCCTGCTGCACGGCCCGCTGGCCGCCGGTTACCTGACCGGCAATTTCGATGTGACCAGCATCTCCTCGGCCGCTTCGACCGGGATCATGAACCTGGCGACCCGCCGCTGGAATCGCAAGATGTTGGGCGCTTTGGCGGATGAGCGATACCGGCGGCTGGCCTGGAAACAATTGCCGCGAATCATCGAGTACGACCAACCGATCGGGCCCCTGTCCGCGAATCTGGCCGAGGAAGCGGGTCTGGAGGGGGACCGCCGGCCCTTGATCTACCCCACTTCGGATGACCAGCAAGCCGGACTGGTCGGCGGCGGGGCGGTCAACGCCGGCCAGATGGCCGTGATCCTGGGAAACTCGGCCGTCGTCAATTCCTCCTCCGCCCAGTTGCCCGAGGTCCAGGATCTGGACGTGATGTGCTTGAGTTGGGGGCCGTACCTGCTGATGCGCTGTTACAGCAACGGCGCCCCGGCGCTGAACGCGGCGGTGGGTGCGCAACCCGGCTGGAGCGGCGAGGAGTGGTCGCGTTTGGAGGACGAGGCGGCCGAGGTGCCGCCGGGTTCCCGCGGGACCCTGTTCTTGCCCTTCATGGCGGCGGAACCCTCGGTGGGCATTGGCGAGGCGGCCAAGGGCCTGCGCTGGCTGCGGCGGCGAGGCGGCGAGTGGACGGAGGGCAACCCGCCGCAACGTCGCGGCGTCCGCCGCCGCGCTTCCCTGGAAGCCCTGGCCTACCTGATCGCGATGGGAGTCCGCGGGCATCGCCGGACGCAGGAGAGTCTGGGCCAGACGATCGACCAGATCACCGTATCGGGAGGCGT
>SLEY01000431.1 GCA_007124535.1 Planctomycetaceae bacterium | reverse complement strand
TGGCGATTCAGGCCGCGCGGCGGGTGAGGTGCACCGCCTCGGCGGTGCCCTGGACCACCCGTTGCAATTCGGCGTCCGTCAGTTCGGGAAAGATCGGCAAACTGAGCACCTCCCCCGCCGCTCGCTCCGTCTCCGGAAGGCTCCCCGGACCGTAACCCAGCGGGCGGAAGCATTCCTGCTGGTGCAAACCGAGCGGGTAATAGATCTCCGTGCCGATCCGCTGGTCCGCCAGTTGCTCTCGCAACCCATCCCTGAGTCCGTGGGGAACACGGATCGTGAATTGGTTCCAGACATGATGGCGCCCGGGAACTTCACACGGCAATTGCAACCAGTCGTCCAACCCGGCGTGCGCAAATAACTCCAGGTAGCGTGCCGCATTCGCCCGCCGCTGCTGGCACCAGGTTCCCAACTGGGCGACTTTGACATTCAACACGGCCGCCTGGATGGAATCCAACCGGCTGTTGATGCCGACCATCTGGTGATAGTAGCGGGTATGCATGCCGTGCGCGGCCAGTTGTCGCAACTTCTTGGCCAGCCATTCCTGGTTGGTGGTCAGCATGCCGCCATCGCCAAAACCCCCGAGATTCTTGGTGGGATAAAAGCTGAAGCAGCCGATGTCGCCCATCGAACCGGCCGCCCGCCCCTCAAACTCGGCACCAATCGCTTGGGCGCCATCCTCGATCACCGCGACCCCGTGCCGCCGTGCGATCGCCTGAATGGCATCCATTTGGGCACACTGGCCAAATAAATGGACCACCAGGATCGCCTTGGTCGCCGGCGTGATCGCCGCCTCGATCCGCTCGGGATCGACGTTGAATGTCTCCGCTTCGATATCGGCAAACACGATCCGCGCGCCCAACCGCCAAATGCAACTGGCCGTCGCAAAGAACGTGAAACTCGGCGTGATCACCTCGTCGCCCGGTTTGATGTCCAAAGCCATCAAAGCCAGCAGCAGGGCGTCGCTGCCCGAAGCGCAGCCAATCGCGTGCTCCGTCTGGCAGATCGCGGCCACCGACTGTTCCAACTGTTGAACGTCCGGTCCGTAGAGAAATCGACCCGAATCACAGACCCCCCGAATGGCCATAATGATTTCCTCGCTCAGCGGCTGGTTACCGCGCTGGACGTCCAGCAAAGGTACCGAATCCGGGAGCAAAGCAGGATCGGAGGGGCGAGGGCGGTTCGAGGGAGCGGTCTTCATAAGGTTAGCTTCCTTGCCTGTGAGCGAAAGAATGACCGGGAATCGGTCCCCAAAATGAGCAACGCCAAGATTACGCAACTCGTCCGCTGGGGTCAAGATCGTCTAACCCGACGATCCCTGGGTTAATCCCGGACAGGCCCGATTGCCGCAAACAGGCTCGGCGGGATTATCACCCATAGAGGGGCATTGACATGGTTCCGACGACTGGTTTCCTCGGTGCCTGATATGTGCCCTGTCCTCGCCGGGCTCAGCCGACACCCAAGCATCATGCCGATGCCCGACCCTTGCTCTCCATTTTCCGCCTCGATATATTGGACGGCGATTTGGCGTTTCGCTTGGCTTCGGCTGGGAATCGGGTCCTGCCCAGCCCCGAGGTTGGCCTTTCGAAACCTGTCGCCGCGAACCGGCTGAGGCTGGCGGCCACCCCCTAACATGGAGGCACTTTGCATGACATGTCGCGCGACGAGCGTGTGGGCATGGATTTGCGTCGCAATCGGGATCGCCGCTTTGGCCGGCTGCGGTCTGGAGAGTGATCAGATCGTGCTGCGTCTTGCCGAAACCCACCCGCGAGATTATCCCACCACGGAAGCCAATTACGAGTTCGCCCGGCTGGTCGAAGAGCGCAGCGGCGGGCGGATCCGCATTGAGGTCTATCACAGCGCGCAGCTCGGGGAGGAGCGGGAAGTCATCGAACAGGTGCAGTTCGGCGCGATCGATCTGACGCGGGTGAGCATCTCGCCGCTGAGTTCCTTCGTGCCCAAGTTGGACGCCCTCCAAATGCCCTTTCTCTACGAGGGTGCGGAGCCCATGTGGGCGGTGCTGCGCAGCAACATTGGACGGGAAATGCTGGAGACGCTGGAGCAGGCCGATTTCGTCGGGCTGAACTACTACGATAGCGGCGCGCGGAGTTTCTACAACACGCGCGGCGAGTTCCGGCACCCCGATGACATGGCCGGGTTGCAGATCCGCGTCCAGGAGAGCCGGTTGATGATGGACTTGGTTCAGGCCCTGGGCGCGGTGGCCACGCCCATGCCGTTTGGCGAAGTGTATAGCGCGCTGCAGACCGGCGTGATCGACGGAGCGGAGAACAACTGGCCAAGCTATTATTCCACCAGTCACTACGAGGTCGCCCCGTATTTCAGCGTCAACGAACACAGCCGCGTGCCCGAGGTGACAATCATGAGCCGGCTGGCGATGGACCGGTTGGCCGAAGAGGACCAGCAGTTGATCCGGCAAGCGGCTTGGGACGCCATGGACTACCAGATCGAGCGGTGGAAGGCGTTCGAGGCCGAGGCGGAACAGCGCATTCGCGACGCCGGCAACACCATCACGGAACGCGAAGCCATCGATGTGGACGCCTTCCGCGAGCGGGTGCAGCCCCTGTATGACAGGCTGCCCGAGGATCAGCGGAATCTTGTCGAACGCATCCGCGACAGAGCGGCCAGTCTGCCCGCCGACGCAAGTTAGGGGCGGACGCCCTTCCAGGAGCCACCGCGGATGACGAACAAGCTAGGGAGCGGAGCCGGGATGCTCGCCGACGGGATCCGGCGGGGTTTCAACGGGATTTTCATCGGGCTGGTCTTCTTGGCCCAGTTCCTGATCGTCGCCCTGGTGGCGGTGACCGCCGCCCATGTGTTCATGCGTTACGTGTTGGGCGGAGGCCTCCGCTGGGCCGAGGAAGTGGCGCTGATCCTGGTCATCTGGTTCGCCTTCATCGCCATGGCCCTGGGGGTCAAAAAGGATCTCCACATCGGGATCGATATTCTTCCCCAACAACTGCCCGCCTGGATCAAGGCGGCGCTGATCAAGCTCAAGGCATTGGTGATCCTCGTGGTCGCCCTGGTGCTGGTTTACCATGGGTGGCGACTGTTCCGGGCAGGCATGCGCTCAACCCTGCCCGCTACCGGCGCCCCGGCGGGCATCCAGCATCTGGCCATGCCGGTCGCCGGACTGCTGATGCTGTACGACAGCTTCATGGACCTCTGCGGCTTCGATAAGAAAGACGCGGAGGTGAATCAGCGGGTATTCCGCGACGACGAGGAGGAGGCGTGACCACCGACCCCATCGCCACGTGGCTCCTGACCGGTTCCTTTGGCATCCTCTTGGTCTTGCGCGTCCCCATCACCTTTGCGCTGGCCTTCTCCACGATCGCCACCACCTTCTACCTCGGAATCCCTATGATGACGGTGGTGCAGCAGATGCTGTACGGTGTGCGTTCGTTTTCCCTGCTGGCCATTCCCTTTTTCATTCTCGCCGGACAGATCATGGGGCAGGGCGGCATCTCGCGGCGCATGATCGACTTCTCCAACCTCATCGTGGGCCGGACCCGAGGCGGCTTGGCCCAGGTCAACGTGTTGGCCAGTATGTTTTTCGGAGGCATCTCCGGGTCGGCCGTGGCCGACGTGTCGTCCATCGGCAGCATCATGATGCCCATGATGAAAAAGAAGGGCTACGACGCCGACTATTCCGTCGCGGTTACCGTGACCAGCGCCTGCCAGGGTATCATCATCCCGCCCAGCCACAATATGATCATCTATTCGCTGGCCGCCGGCGGCGTGTCCATCGGCAGCCTCTTTCTCGCGGGAATCCTGCCCGGCGTCATCCTCGGGCTGAGTCTGATGGCGCTCAGCTACGCCATCGCCGTCCGCCGAGGCTATCCGCGGGAACGAAGCTATTCCTGGAGCGAGAGCCTGAAAATCGCCGCCAACGCCTTTCTCGGCCTGCTGACGGCCGTCATCATCGTCGGCGGCGTGATCAGCGGCGTGTTCACCGCCACCGAATCGGCCGCAATCGCCTGCG
This sequence comes from Planctomycetaceae bacterium, assembly GCA_007124535.1. Taxonomy (GTDB): domain Bacteria; phylum Planctomycetota; class Planctomycetia; order Pirellulales; family Pirellulaceae; genus SLMF01. The sequence goes on along the minus strand of SLEY01000431.1, from coordinate 2,102 downwards.
TCTATGCCTTCGCCGTCACATTCTTCTGGTACCGCGAGGTCCCCCTGAAACGATTCCTCAGCATCCTCTACGCGACACTCAAAACGCTCGCGATGGTGATGAGCCTGATCGCCTCGGCACGCGCCTTCGGATATCTCCTCGCCTACCTGCGTATCCCCGCCCAAGTCACCGACGGGCTCCTTGCCGTTACCGAACACCCCGTCCTCTTGCTCCTGCTGATCAATCTCATGCTGCTGCTGCTGGGCATGATCATGGATATGGCCCCCCTCATCCTGATCACCACGCCCATCCTCTATCCCATTGTGGTCGGCCAGTTGGGCATGCACCCCGTCCAATTCGGGATCCTCCTCATGCTGAACCTGGGCATCGGACTGTGTACCCCGCCCGTCGGCTCGGCGCTGTTCGTCGGTTCGGCAGTCGGCCGCACGAGCATCGAAGCCGCCACGCGGGCCATGCTGCCCTTCTACCTCGTCATGCTCGTGGTGCTCTTGCTCGTAACGTTCGTCTCGGGACTGACCCTCTGGATCCCCGAATGGCTCCTGGGCCGCTGAGCGGTCAAACGTTCACGATGACGCCACTCACTCAAATGGCACGAACCAGCATCGTCATGCTCCCATCGCCGCACCCTAAGCTCCCACGTTCTTCACCCAGTGTTTCCCCAGCCTCTCGGCCACTTCGCGAAGACGGCTGCGCCCCCCGAAGTAGTGCCCCATCCGCCTCTTTTCACTCAGCAACAAGCGTATCGAAGATTGCCACTGGTCCGCGCTTATGCGGAGCCGCTCGAAGATCGACGCCATGCCGGCGTCGACATGCGCTTTGCCCTCGCGAACCAGACGGCTGGTCCAGTCCAACAGTCGTGCGTAACAGGAAAAGGTAAAGCCGCTGAGCATCCCGAGCACGCCTTCTCCTTGCTCACGCCGATCCTCGATCGGCAACAGCCAGTGCTGCTGTTCCATTTCGGTCTGGCTGGTTTCTGTCGACAAACCATCCTGCAACTGCTCCAGTTCCCCCAAGTTGCGGCAATGCTCCATCCGAGCGTGAAACGACGTATGTGGCGAATCTTCCGGCGTCTCCGCCTTGCCCGCCGCTACCGGGTTCAGATCAATGTACGCGGCAGTGGCCAGCAAGCTTTCCTCGTCCAAAACGGCGATGCTGCGAAAACGACCGTCCCAAAAGGCGCCGGTGACCCCGTCCTCCTTGTTGGCCAAGCGTGCCAGCGGTTCCTTCAGGCATTTATTGAAGCAACTGATGCTTCCCAGCAATTCACGGCGCGTCCCTACCCAGGACTCATCCGCTGCATGCTCCACGAGCCAAGCTTCCGCCGCCTGCGGACAGTTTCCCTTCAACTCGGGGGGAGGATAGAGGCGTGCCCAACGCTCGGCCACTTCACGTGCACTCCAGCTGTTGACCAAAGTTGAATCCAGACGCAACAGCAGATGCAGATGGTTGTCCATGATCCCAAATCCAAGGCATTCGATCCCCATAATTCCGGTGAGAAACTCGAGCCGTTCCTCCAACCATTGCTGGCGATGGCTGAATTCGTCTCCCATCAGCCGACTCCCGCGAACGCATCGGGAAATGCAGTGATACCAAGGGGTGATCGATTCGTCGATCTGTCGTCTTCGAGCCACGGTCATGAGGTTTTCTCCCAGAGGAAGAGCAAACGGAAGATTCGCCAAAATACGCCGAAAATCCAAACCGAGTCGCTAAACGAACCAGCATACTATACAAACGTGCCTTACCTGTCAAGCACTCGCGGGGAAAACAATTGCCCCGAAGCAGCGGTGCAGAAAACGCTCGATGATCGCACCAAACTCCATCCCACGCCTGTCCCCGAATCCCACGCCTGTCTTCAAATCCTATGTCAATCCTCAATCTCATGCCTGTCCTTTCTCGGCTGTCCTTTCTCGGCTTTCTCGGTCTCGTCTTTTTTGGGGGGACTGGAAAAGAAAACGGCTCCCAAGGGAGTTGGGAGCAGTATGAAATGGGGGGTCGAAAACGGGGTGTTGCTGGGGCGTTAATTCTCCGTTTGGCTGTCCTCGTCCCGGCATTTCAGGCGGATGTTGCGGAAGCGGATCGTCATGGGCGGGCCTGAGTGCAGC
>SLEY01000089.1 GCA_007124535.1 Planctomycetaceae bacterium | reverse complement strand
TTCCAGACTCCCTTCTGGCTCTGACGCGGAAACGAACGAACCGGAAGGGGGTTTTTTACGCGCAAACTGGCCCCAGGGCCATATCAGTTTTCGCGAAAATTTTGGCAAAAGTCGAGCTTAGCCGTCCGGGCACTCGACCGGCTCCGGGACCAGGTGCAGGAATCCGTCGGCATCGATGCGGGCGCGGCGGCCGGTGTGGAACCAGCCGTCTTGGACGGGCGATTCGATCGGCTGGGCGTTCGGCAGATAACCTCGCATGACGTTGGGGCCGGCCACCAGCAGCAGGCCTTCGTGATTCACCGGCCGATCGCAGCCGGTCTCCGGATCCACGATCCGCGCCGTGACGGCCGGCAGGGGCCAACCGGCGGAGCCCTCGCGGGCCGCCGGCTGCCATTGGCCGTTGTGCCGTGGCGGAACGTTCAGACTGGCCACCGCCGAGAGTTCAACCTGGCCATACCCCGTGTGCGGGCGCACGCCGAAACGGGCTTCAAAGCCGTCAAGTGTCTGGGGCGTTAAGCCGTTTTCGCAGGTCATCACCACTTGCAGCGATCGGAACGAATCGGGGGAAACGTTCTGCAGATCGTGCTGCAGCAGATGCGGCGTGGCCAGCAGGATCGTGGGCCGGTATTGGTGGCACAGGCGGGCCAGTGGTTCCTCCTCTTCCGCCCGGGCGACAAACACGGCGCGGTGGCGGCCCAGCAGGGTCGCCCAGAGCGTCAATGTGAATCCGTCTGCGGACCAGAAAGGCCGCACCCCCAGTACCACATCCTGGCGGCCCACCTGCAGCGTTTCCCGGCATGCCTGGGCATTGGCCGCGATATTTCGCTGGCTCAACTCGACCCCCCGCTCGACTCCGTCCGAGCCCTCGGTCCAGAAAATGGTCAGCGGGTCCTCCGGCCGGATCCGCTGCAAGCCCAGGAGCCGTTCGGAGCAGGCCGCCGGCAGTAGCCGCGCTTGGACCCAAGCCACCAGGCGATCGGCAGCGCTGGCGCGGGCGATCCCGTCTTCCCAATACCACGTGTACTCGTCCGAAGGCGCTACGCCGTTTCGCGAAGTCTCCTGGCGCGAGGTCAGCAGCCAGCGGCCTCCGGCCTGCTGAAGACGCTGGCGGACCTGGTCGCTCGGCAAGTCCACCGGCAGATTGACCGTCACCCGCCGATCCAAGGCCGCGGCCGCGTTGGCAATCACGGCGGCCAGCGACGGGCGGAGCGCGATCCCCAACACCGTCTCGTCGTCGGGCAGCGACCGGCGCAGCAGGCGGCGGACCAGCAGCGCCCGGGTCAAAAGCCGGGGTCCGCTCAGTTGTTGCCCGGTCGCATCGGCGACTTTCGTCCGCCAGGCGTCGCGGCGGCCGTTGCGCAACAACTGCCTGGCCGGCGCCAGCGGCTGGTGTTCCGGCCGCAAACTGGCCTGAGTCGCCAGGAACTGCACCGCTTGGCGTACCGCCTGGACATCGGTCGGCTGCGGGATCGGCGGGCCGAAATCGACCGAGATCCTCAGCCGCCGCAGATGGGGCCATTTGGTGAAGAACCGCCCGCCGGAAAAACTGAAAATGCTACCCCACAAACCGTACAGACTGACCGGCACCACCGGGGCGCCCGTACCCTTCAGCATGGTCAGGAACCCGGCCTGGAAACCCGCGATCTGACCCGTCCGGCTGATCCCGCCTTCCGCAAAGATCCCGATCAACTGGCCCTGTTCCAGCCGCCGCCGCACCTCGCGGACGGCCTGGATCACCGAGCGACGTCGCTCCGGCGAGAACTGAATCACCTCCCCGTCCTTGACCAGCCGGCGAATGAAGGGCGCTTTCAAATTGCTGACGTCGGCCAGCAGATAGATGCGGCGCGGACAGAGATAGCCGAACAGGATCCCATCCAGCCAGCTGATGTGATTGCAGACCAGCATCGCCCCGCTCTGCCGCGGCACATTCTCCAGCCCCCGGACGCGAATCCGGTACAGCAGCCGGATCACCATACCGAACACCACCCGAGTCGCCGCGAGGGGCACCAGCCAGAAAGCCAGCCCCGCGACCCCGGCCATCACCAGACCGCAAACCAGGAAGATCTGCCGGGCGCTCAGCGCCAGCGGCGTGGCCAGTCCCCAGAAGACGAACGAGGCGATCAGCATGCCGCTGAACGACAGGAAGTTGTAGGCCGCCAGCACGCGGCCCCGCGAAGTGGCCGGCGCGCGATCCTGCAAAAAAGCCAGCAGGGGGATATCGTACAGCCCGGCCGCCAGGCCCAACCCCAGCAACCAGCCACCGGCCCACAGATACGGTCCCGAAAACGGCTGGCCATCGCCCGGCGGCACGGTCCGCAACAAGACCAGAGCCAGCACCATCCCCAGCGCACCAAACGGTACCAGACCCACCTCGACATGCCCGCGAGACGCCTGACCGGCCAGCACGCTGCCCAGACCGATCCCCAACGTCATGATCGCCAGCAGGTACCCGACGTACTGCTGATCTTCCACCAAGTCGGGGCGGGCGAATTTGTCGATGTTCAATTGGACCAGCACCCCCATCGACCAAAAAAAGGCACTGCCCAAGGCGGCGATCAGCAGCGGGCGACTGGCGATCAGGGCGGCCAGATCGCGGCCCGTCTGGCCCGCCGGATTGCGAGGAAACGACCGCGACGGATTCGCCGGCGGCAAGCGGCCGATGAACAGACTGGCCAACCAGCCCAAACCGGCCACGCCCAACAAAGCCACGGCCGAAATCCACCAGCGATACTGCCCGGGCGCCTCGGCCACCGCATTCGCCCCCTCCGGCTGCAGCGTCGTCCAGTCGTACAGATAGCCGCCGGCCACCGTCCCCAGGATCACCGCCGCCATCGTGCTCATCCCGATCCAGCCGTTGGCGGCCGAAATCCGGTCGTGCCGGACGATCTCCGGGATGCTCCCGAACTTCGAGGGACTGAAAATGGCGCTCTGTGTCCCCATCGCGAACAGGACCACCAGCATCCACACCACATTGCCGCTGAGGATCGCCACGATCCCCCCAGCCATGACCACGAATTCGGCCACCTTGCAACCCACCATGACCCCACGCTTGCTGTACCGATCGGCCAGATAACCGGCCACCGCGGTGAACAGGACAAAGGGCAGCAGGAACAGGGCCCCGCCCAGCGCCAGAGCCCGATCCGTGCCGATCAGATCCTTGCCGATCGGCACGATCAGCCAGCGGAACATGCTGTCGTTCCACGCCACCAGGAACTGAGTGACCAGCAGGGCCAGGAAGCTGCGCGACAGCAACCCGCCGCCGCCGGGCAAAGGAGTGGTTTCGGTCGGGCGGGGCATCGGTACTCCTCGTTCAGGACTCACCTGCCGGTGAAACCTGGGCCACCAGGACTCGCGGCAGGCCGGCCAGGTCCTTCACGATGCGCCGGTTCCGGTAGACGGCGTGTTCCTCAAGGATGCCGCGCACGGCCGGCAGGATCATCGGACTGATCTCCAGCAGCAGCCACCCCCCGGGCGCCAAGCGGGAATCGGCCTGTTCCACCAGGCGTCGGATCACTTCCGTTCCGGTCGGCCCGCCCACCAGGGCCTGTTCGGGTTCGTGCTCGCGAACCTCTCGCGCCAATTGGTCCCACTCGGGCCCGCTGACATAGGGCGGGTTGCTGACCAACAGATCGAAGGCCGGTTCGGCCGGCAGGGCGGCCAGCAGATCGCTCTGCAGGAATTCGATGCGGTCGGCCACCTGATGCCGATGGGCATTCCGCCGGGCCACGGCCAGGGCGGATGCGCTGATGTCGACGGCCGTCACGCGACAGGCCGGAGCATGGCGAGCGACCGCCACCGCGATCGCTCCCGAACCGGTCCCGACCTCCAGCACCTGCGGCGGCGGCGATTCCGGTCGCTCCTTCAATAATTCCAAACTCTCAACCACCAGATGTTCGGTTTCCGGACGCGGGATCAGGACATCGGGCGTGACCTCGAAGGCCAGCGAATAGAATTCGCGGTGGCCGACCAGATAGGCCACCGGCTCCCCCGCCGCCCGCCGCCGCACCAAGCCGCGAAAGACGCTCCGGGCCGCCTCCGAAACCGATTCGTGAAACGCCGTGTACAACTGGATTCGCTGGCAGCCCAAGGCTTCCGCCAATAAGACCTCGGCGTCCAGCCGGGCACTGCTGGCGCCCTGCCGCTGGAGATAGTCGGTGGTCCAGGTCAGCAAGCGGCCGACCGTCCAGGATTCGGATTCCGGCATGTCCGCAAAATCCCCTGAGAGGGCCAGCGGCGGGGCGAGCGGCCGGCTCAATCCACCGACATGACAGCCCGCAAGGCATTGCGATCGTGATCGATCAGCGCGTCGGTGATCGGCTGCAGGTCGCCCGCCAGGATCTGGTCCAGTTTATAAAGCGTCAAACCGATACGGTGATCTGTCACCCGGTTCTCGGGAAAATTGTAAGTGCGAATGCGCTGGCTGCGATCCCCCGAACCAACCAGGGTCTTGCGCTCCTGAGCCCGCGCTTGCTCCTTCTGACTCTCGTGATGCTCGTATAACCGCGAACGAAGGATCCGCAGCGCCTTGGCCAGGTTCTTGTGCTGGCTCTTCTCGTCCTGCATGGAAACCGTGATCCCCGTTTCGAAGTGCGTCAAGCGGACGGCCGAAGCGGTCTTGTTCACATGCTGCCCGCCCGGACCGCTGGCCGAGAAAATGTCCTTGCGATAGTCCTCCGGTTTCAAGTCGATCTCGACGTCTTCCGGCTCCGGCAGCACCGCGACGGTCGCCGCCGAAGTGTGGATCCGACCCTTGGCCTCGGTCTCCGGCACCCGTTGAACCCGGTGACCCCCGCTCTCGTATTGCAGTTCCCGGTACACGCCTTCCCCGCTGAAGGCCAACGAGATCTCTTTGAATCCACCCAATTCAGTGGGGTTCGTGCCCAGCAATTCCACTTTCCATCCCCGGCCGTCCGCATGCTTGCGATACATCTCGTACAAATCGCGAGCGAACAGCGCCGCCTCCTCGCCCCCCGTACCGGCCCGGATCTCCATCACGCACCGCGTCCGGTTGGCGTCCTCGCCGCCGACCGTCACGTCCAACAGCTCGTTCCAGAGTTGCTCGCGGCTGGCACGCAACGCTTCCAACTCGGCCTCCGCCATCTCCGCTTCCTCGGGATCGTCGCTCTCGCTCATCTCCTGAACTTCCACGATCTCCTCGATCAAATCGCGGAAGCGCCGGTACTTCGTGGCCAGTTTGGCGATCGCCCCGTGTTCGCGAGCGGCGGCGGCCATGCGCGCAGAATCCCCCGATATGACCGGGTCGGACATCTGCCGCTCTAACTCCTCAAAGCGAGCCAGCTTCTCTTCCAACATCTCGCGCATTGTCACAGGCCTCGCGGCAAACACAGATCCTCAGCGCACCCCCCGCAGGTCGCCACCCCGCCGGCGGCAACCCCGAAAACCGACCCCCCGGGCGAATGCTAAGAGGGACCTGCCGGTTTGCTGGCCTTCTTCTTCGGCTGCTTCAAGCTGGCATAACTGCCCGCCGCAAACTTGCTCTGAAACTTCTCGATCCGACCCGCCGTGTCGACATACTTCAAACGGCCCGTGTAGAAGGGATGGCACATGTTGCAGATGTCCACCTTCAGTTCCTTGCGGGTGCTGCGCGTCTGAAAGGTATTCCCGCAGCCGCAAGTCACCGCCGTCTCGTAATACTGCGGATGAATGCCTTCTTTCATCTCGACTCGTTCCTTGTTCTGTAGGGGAAACCCAAAAGTATACCGAGGGACCCCGGGATCGACAAGGGCTAAACCGCGGCCCGCATCGCCGTCACCAGTCCCTCCATCGTGTAATCGACCGCCTCGACCGCCGGGGGGAAACCGGATTCACGCAACACCCCGGAAGTGATGGGGCTGATCGCCGCCAGGTTCGCCCGCCGCAAGTTGTCGCCAAACATGGCCATCAACGATCGCGCAATGGCCGAACTCGTGACCGTGATCCAGTCGATCTTGCCCGCCGCCAACTGTTTTCGAATCGCCTCGTTCGGTCCCGTAACATCCGAACTGACGTAGGCGACCACCTGATCGACCTGGGCTCCACCGCGGCGGAGCGTTTCGGCCAAGACCTCTCGCCCTCGACTGGCACGGACCAGCAAGAATCGCCGTCCCGAAGCC
>SLEY01000416.1 GCA_007124535.1 Planctomycetaceae bacterium | reverse complement strand
TGAAAGCTACAACGGTCGCTGGCAAGAGAAGGTTTGGCGTCGCTTCCAGCACGCTTCGCTGGAAGCTTTGGCGGACCGCTCCCAGCGCTATGTAGCCGCCTGCCGAGCGCGAGCTGCCAGTTCGGTTCGGAGTTCTTTCGCCGCCTTCCACTGCTGCAAAGCTTCTTCCGCCTTTCCTTGCTCATCCAGCAGGTTCCTCGCTCCAACGTCCGAGATGACGCGAATGCCCCGCCAACTCGCTCTGAGTTGCTGCCCGTGTTTCCCGATACTGCGGTCTGCCGGAGTCTTGGCGCGGGATGCCCGTCGCGTGCGTCTTCCTCATCCCTCCTCGCAGCCTGAGTCGTGAAGCAGGTACGTCTGCCTTGGCCGCCATTTATCGATCAGCCGGAGGTTGCCCAGGACCGACTGGCGCCAAGTCCACTCCGCCGGATGGCAGGTGCTGGCGTCCCGCCCTCCCAAGAGGCGTCGGGGGGCGGTTGATTCACTTCTCGGGACGTCCTGTGAAGGCGGGTGACTGACGGTGTGCGATTGGTGGGAGCGGGGCCTGCGGATCGTCTCGGGCAACCGTTCTCCATTGTCGTCGCCAGTGCTGGACTTGCAGGGAACCGTGGCGAACGGTCACTCGCACGGCGCCGTCGCGGCCCGTGTGCAGGACGTGAGCACCGTGGGCTTGATAGGCGGCTTGGGCGGCGGCGGTGCGTGTGGCACTGGCCCCGCTGATCACGACCCAGGCGGGGGTGGCCCAAGCGGCAAAACGCGCCTGCTCGTCCAAATTGCTGCCGTGGTGCGGGGCAGTGACCAGGGTCCAGGGTTGGGGTTCTTCGGCCAGCAGGTCTTCCAGACCGGGTGATTCCAGATCGGCGGGCAACAGGATCCGCGCCCCCGCATACTCGATCCCCAATACCAGGCTGTTGGCGTTTTCGCTGCCGACGATTCCGTCGCGAGGCGGGTGCCAGACCTCGACGCCTACCTCGGGCCCGACGGCCAGCCGTTGGCCCTGGAACAGCGGACGGATCTCGACTCCCGCACGCTGGATGGCTTGCTGCAATGCCCGGACCGGCTCACTGGGCTGGTCGAACATGTGCGGCGGAACATAAACGACGCCGGCGGAAAAGCGTTCGAGCAAGCCGGGCAAGGCGTTGTAGTGATCGGTATGGGCATGGGACAGGACCACCGCATCCAGGTGCCGGATGCCTTGGGACCAGAGGCAGGCCGAGATGGCACGGACGACCGAGGTGGGAACGCCCATGCCGCCGGCGTCGAAGAGCAGAGTGCGGCCGTCCGGCCATTCCAGGAGCGTGGCCGCGCCATGGCCGACCGCAACGAAGGTGGCGCGGAGTTCGGGGGCGTGCCGCGGCTGGGGGTAGGCCAGCCAGCAACCGGCGGCCAGCCAGGCGGCCAGCAAAGCCAGCCGCCAACGGGGCGCGATCCGCCGATCGGCGGCGACGAACACGCCGAGCAAACCATAGAATCCCAGCACCCAGCCCACGGCGGGCGGCGGCAGGCGCAGAAAGCCGCCGGGCAGCTCGCCGGCCCAGCCCACCCCACCCTCCAAAAGGGCCAAACTGGCGTTGCAAATGCGGCCGCAAATCGTCGCCAAAGGGGGGCAGACCCAGCCGAATACCAACACCCCGAATCCGGAAAACAGCGCGATCGACATCGGCAGCCAGATCAGCGGGTTCAAAAGGACGGCGACAGGGGACACCAGCTGAAACCGATAGACAACCAAGGGCAGGGCGACCAGCCAGATGGCGGTGCTCACCAGGCACAGCGAGCCCAGCGAGGCGAACAGGCGGTGTCCCAGCCGGGCGGGCCAGGAACGCGTCCGGGCGAGCAAACGAGCCAGAGGATCCTCGGCGGGGCGGAAGAGTTTCAAACCGCTCAGGTTGGCCAAGGTGGCCACGGCCAGGAAGGACAGCTGAGGCCCGATCTGGAACAGTTGGGTGGGATTCCAGGCCAGCAGCAGCAGCGCTGCGGCGGCCAGCGTGTTGTACGTCGCCACTCGCCGGCCGGAGAGTCGGGCCAGGCAGAAGGCGACGACCAGGATGGCGGCGCGAACCACCGGCGGGCGGGCTTCGACCAGCAAGGCGTAACTGACCACAAACAGGGCCGCGGCCACCACGGCCGTGCGGCGGGGGACGGCCAGCAGGCGGAGCAGCCACCACAGTCCGGTGGCCAGGATGCCGATGTGCAGTCCGGAGATGGCCAGCAGATGGATGGTGCCGGTCAGGAAGAACTCTTCCACGCGGTCGGCGGAAAGTTCGTCCCGCGCGCCCAGCAGCACGGCGGCGGCCAATTCGGCTTGGCGCGCGTGCAGATGGGCATCCAGTTGTGCCCGGCACGCTTGCCTTACCCGCCCCAAGGCTCGGCGGGGACTCCACCAGGCCCCGGGCCGGACCACGGTGACGCCGGCGGCAAACCGGCTGTGCAGTTCGAACAATTCCCGCTGATTCCGGCGGTGGCTGCGCAGGTCGAATTCGCCCGGATTGCGGGCGGGCGACGGGCGTTGCAGCCGTGCCAGGATCCGCACCCGGTCTCCCGCCTGGACGTGGGGCAAGAGGCCGTCGACCCACAGCGTGCCGCGCCCCGAAGCGTGCCGCCAATGGTCGCCCTGCCGAACCCGGTCGACCCGGACGGTCAATTGGGTCCGATCACGGGAGGGGATAAATGTGAAGGGATCGGGCGGTCGCGGGGGCAACGGCCGCGGGGAGCGCAGGGCGGTGGCTTCCAGACACACCGGCCGCCCCGCGTCGGCGGCGAAACGGCCCAATTCGTCCGCCGGGTACGCTCGCCAATAAACGTGATGGCCTGCCGCCGCCGTCGAGGCGGCGGCCAGGCACAGCAGGATCGCGGCCCAGCCGATCCGGCCTCGCCGCCAGAGCCCGAACCAAAACCCCAGTGCCGTCGCGGCCAGCAGCAGCCACAGCAGCAGCGGTTGCGGCGTGTAACGATCCAGGACGATTCCGGCACTGCCCGCGATCACCAGGACGATCAAAGGCGGGGGAGCCCATCGATGGAGCCCTCGATTCGGTGCCGGAGCCGTCTGCGAATCGACCATGCCGCGCCCCTCTCGGGTTGTCAGTCGTCCTCTTCCTCCTGCACCTTGGCCTTGGCCATGATCTCCTGCTGCACATTGCCGGGCATCACGTCGTAGTGGCTGAAGTCCATCGTATAGCTTCCCTGTCCGCCCGTCATGCTGGACAGCGTCCGGTTATACGTGGTGACTTCGCGCAGGGGGATTTCCACGAAGATCGTCTGCAGGTTCCCCCCCACGGCTTCGCTGCCCTGCACGCGTCCGCCCCGGCTGGACATGTCGCTGTAGACATCGCCCACGTTCGCCTCCGGCACGGTGATCTCCATCTTGACCACCGGTTCCAGCAAGCACGGGCTGGCTTTCTGGAACACATCGCGGAAGACCATGCGGGCCGCCGTCTTGAAAGCGGTTTCCGAACTGTCGACCGGATGGTGTTTGCCGAAGTGCACTTCGACCGCCAGATCCTGGACCTGGTACCCGGCGATCACTCCGCCCTCCAGGCGTTCCTTGAAGCCTTTTTCGATCGCCGGCATGAAGTTACCGGGGATCACGCCGCCGACGACCGAATCGACCCACAAGAAATTGTGCTGTTCGTCGTAATGGTGACTCTTCATCTGGGGGAAACGCTGCTTCGTCGCATACTCTTCCAGATCGATCCCGCGGGGCAAGGGGTACATGCGGATGTGGACCTCGCCGAACTGCCCGCGGCCGCCGGTCTGTTTCTTGTGCCGATAGCTGCCTTCGGCCGGCGCCTGGATCGTTTCCCGGAAGGGGATCTTCGGCTCCCGCGTCTCGACCTCCAATTTGTCCCGCCGCTGCAGCCGCTCGCGAATGATCGTCAAGTGCAATTCGCTCATCCCGGACATCACCAATTCCTTGGTCTGCGAATCGCGATCGATCCGGATCGTGGGATCCTCGTCCGCCACTTTCTGAAGGGCGCCGGACAGTTTGGTTTCGTCCCCGCGGCTCTTGGGCGATACGGCCAGACCGACCATCGGGGTCGGGAAACGGACTTCGGGCAGCCTCATTTCACCGATCGTGGCGCCGGTGTGCAGCTCCTCCATCTTGGCCACGGCCACAATGTCGCCCGGAAACGCCTCGTCCACCGCCGACGTGTCGTGGGCCTGCACCCGCAGCAGCGAACCGATCTTCATGCCCTTGCGAGCCGTCGAGGCGGGCACCGTCTGATCCCGCTTGAGTGTCCCGGAATGGATGCGGAGGAAACTGAGCTTCTGCACAAACGGATCGATCCGGGTCTTGAAAACATGAGCCACCAGCGGGCCCTCCGCCTGCGGCTCCAAAGCCACCGCTTCGTCGTCCCGGAACGCTTGGCGAGGCAGATCCGCCGGCGACAAGCCACACATGGCCAGGGCGTCCAGCAATTCCTGGACCCCGTGTTCCAGTTTGGACGAGCAGCAGAGGATCGGGATCAAACTGCCTTCGGCCACCGCACGCACGATCAGCTTCGACAGCTCCTGATCCGTCGGCTGCTGGCCCTCGAAGTAACGCTCCATCATCGCTTCGTCCACTTCGATGATCGATTCGATCAGCGGTTCATGGATCTCCCGGGGATCCAGCAGGGCGCCGCTGGTATCGTCCGGAACCCGCAAGGTGCTGACCACACCCCGGAAGTCGGCGCCCTGGCCCAGCGGCACGTTCAATAACACGCAGGGGGTTCCCCACAGTTCGCGGATGGAATCGATCAGGGCGGGGAAGTCGATATTCTCGCCATCCATCTTGGTGATCAAAATCATCCGGCCCAGACCGGCCTTGCCCGCTTCGTTGAACACCCGCCGCGTGTTGACCTCGATCCCCGAATGGGCGTCCACGGCGATCAACGCGGTGTCCACACCCTGCATGGCCCCGATCGTCTGGCCGATGAAGTCCGGATAGCCGGGCGTGTCAATAAAGTGGAAATGCTTGCCCGCATGCGAGAAATGCACCACGCTCGATTCGATCGAGTATTTGTGATGCTTCTCCTCGGGGTCAAAGTCGCAGATGCTGGTCCCGTCATCGACGCTGGGCTGCGCGTTCACCGCCCCAGTCTTCACCAGCATCTTGTCGACCAAGGTGGTCTTGCCACTGGAGCCGTGGCCACAAATCGCCACGTTGCGGATGTCTTCGACTTTCACTTTCGCCATGAGATTGGAGTCCTTTTCTGCGTTCCTCAAACTGCGAATATCATTTCGATGCGGCGGACCGCTGGTCGTCCCCTGCGGCCGCCAGCGCTGCCTGAAGCGTCAAACTACCTTCGTACAAAGCTCGGCCAATGATGCACCCCTCCATGCCCAGGGCGGCCAGTTGGCGGACATCGTCGGCCGTGGTCACCCCCCCCGAGGCGATCAGCGGCACATCCACCACGTCCCGCATCTGGGCCATCGCCTCCAGATTCGGACCCGACATCATGCCGTCCCGAGCGATATCCGTATAGATGATCGCGGCCAGCGGCTCCTCCAACAACCGGTTCGCCAAATCGACCGCCGCCAACCGACTGGTCTCCAACCAGCCATCGGTCGCCACCCAGCCCTCGCGGGCGTCAATACCGACCGCCAGCCGGCCGGGAAACTCGCGGCACATCCGGCCAAACCAAGCCGGATCCTTCAAAGCACGCGTCCCGACAATCAAACGGGCCAAACCCAACTCCAACAGATCGCGAATCGTGGCCTCGTCCCGTATGCCACCCCCTAATTCACAGGGGATGTCCACAGCCGAACAGATTGCGGCGACAGCGTCCCGATTCTCGCTCCGACCCTCGCGCGCCCCGTCCAGGTCCACCAGATGCAGGAATCGGGCCCCGTCGGAGACCCAGCGGCGAGCCATGGCCGCCGGATCCCGTCCAAACACCGTCTCGCGGCCATAGTCGCCCTGAACCAAACGGACGCAATTCCCGCCGCGAAGATCAATTGCCGGCCAGATCTCCATCCAAGCTACTCCCATCCCTCGTTTGCCGAGGTGCTGCCAAATTAAAGCGACTGAGTATGACAGAAACCGGGGAAAACGGCAAGGGTCCACTCGGCGGACCGAGGGTTGCCTTACTTGACAGAAGAGCGCGGTCGCCCCTACGCTGGAAGCATCAAGGCCGAAAGCCCCGTGCTGGGGCAGTTCC
>SLEY01000552.1 GCA_007124535.1 Planctomycetaceae bacterium | reverse complement strand
GCTGTCGCACGAAACGGTGGCGTTGGATCCCGGGGGCCTGGAGGGCGTAATCCAGGTACGCCGCCACTTCTTCGCCCATGCCACGAAGCCGCTTCTCCTCTTCGCGGGATTCCCGCGGCCGGTTCCGGGGCGCATGCCGCGGCAAGGGTGGCTTCATGAGAACCCCCCGCGCCCTACCACGGACCCCTGAAACCTCCAGCACCGCACACCGCCGCGATCCCCACCTCACACGGACGGCGGCCGACCATGCGCCGCCCCGAAAAAACGCCAAAATTCTGCACGCTTGCCGAAAGCTCTCGGCAGAGCGAAGCGGCGATAGCCGCGAAACGCCGCCCTGGGTCAAGATATTCATTTCAAACCGCAGCCCTGAAAGGACGAAACGAGACTGCGGGATTCTTAGTCGATGATCTTGTTGATCGGATATTCGACGATGCCCTTGGCTCCGGCTTCCCGAAGCTGGGGGACGATCGAACGCACCACCGTCTCGTCCACGATCGTGTTGACATCCACCCACTGGGGGTCCGAAAGTGCGGATATCGTGGGCTTCTGCAGTGCCGGCAGGACCTCCAAGACCCGCGGCAATTGCGTTTCGGGAACGTTCATCATCAGGCCCACTTTGCCTTCGGCGTTCAGGCAGGACTGCAGCATGAGGGCGATGTTGTCCAATTTCTGCATCTTCCAGGCGTCTTGACAGGCGTCGCGATTGGCAATCAAGCGGGTGGTGCTCTGGAGTACTTCGGCCACGATGCGCAGGTTGTTGGCTCGGAGCGAACTGCCCGTCTCGGTCACCTCGACGATCGCATCGGCCAATCGGGGCGGTTTGACCTCGGTCGCTCCCCAAGAAAACTCGACGCGCGCCTGCACCCCGTGGCGGGCCAGGAACGCGCGTGTCAATTGGACGGCTTCCGTGGCGATCCGCTTGTCCTGCAAATCCTCGACCGTCTGAACCGGGGAGTCCTCGGGCACACAGAGCACCCAACGTACGGGCCGCCGACTGACTTTCGAGAAGATCAACTCGCAGATTTCGACCACATCCGCCCCGGTTTCCAAGATCCAATCGTGGCCCGTTATGCCGGCATCCAAAATGCCCTGCTCGACGTAGCGGGCCATCTCCTGAGCCCGGATCAGCAGGCATTCGATTTGGTCGTCGTCGATGCGCGGATAGTACGAACGGGAGGAAAACGTGATGCGGTAACCCGCGCGGCGGAACAACTGACCGGTCGCTTCCTGCAAGCTGCCGGCGGGAATCCCCAGTTTCAGAACGGGTGCAGACATAATCGAATCAGCCCTCCTTGTAGACGTTGGCAGGATCGAACACGCGGGCACCTTGCACGCAGACCTCGCCGGTTTCCAAATCGATACGGCGGAAGAAACAACTGCGATAGCCCTCGTGACACGCCGCTCCGCCAATCTGATCCACTTGGACCAGCAGCGTGTCCGCATCGCAATCGAAGAATAACCGCTTCAGTTCCTGAACATGGCCGCTCTGCTCGCCCTTCCGCCAAAGCTTGCGGCGGCTGCGACTCCAGTAGCAGACGCGGCCGGTGCGCAAGGTCTCCTCGTACGCCTCCCGGTTCATATAGGCCAGCATCAGGACGTCCCCCGTCTGATGGTCCTGGGCAATCACCGGAATCAAATCGTGTTTCTCAAAATCGGGACCGTTCATGCGTTCATCCTTGGTGAGCCGGGTGAATGGACCAATACTTTCGGCCGGAACCCCCTGGTTCGTCAAGCCCCAAGGGGAAAACCCCACTATTGAATCGGCCGAAAAGTGTAAGGGTAGCGGTATTGGCGACCTTTATAGGCTTCCGCACCACCCAATATGCTGTAAATGATACCGCCCACGACCGCGACGATCGCCAAAGGAGCCAATACGCAGGTGGCCGCGGTCAACAAGATGGTCACCAGACAGCTGAGCTGAAAATTCAAGGCTTCCTTCGCTTGGTCGGCCACAAAGGGCGAGCTGTCCTTTTTCAGCAGCCAGATCACCAGGGGGCCGAGGGCACTGAACCCGACCACGTGGCACAGATGAGCGGCTAAGGCCCAAAGCCGATCCGCTTCCGAGACCGGCTCGCCCGACTCCCCCACGACCGGTGGCTTTTCGGAAAACTGTTCCATCCCTCGCTCCTCGCGCCGCAAATCGTCCCTCATAACGGCAAAGCGGGCAGTCGGTTGCGCCGTAACCTGCGAGAAAGCCGTACGCCTTGCGACATCGCCAGAACAACCACCGCGGCGGATGGGGCTTGGTGAAATGCACCAAGCCGCATCCGAACTTGGAGATGCCGGTCCACGTGAGGCGCGGATATCCAGGCTCTTTTTGGTGGGTACCGTTCAATCCAGGAAACCAACCAAATCCTGACTGCGACTGGGTTGCTGCAGCTTGCGGACCGCTTTGGCTTCGATCTGCCGAATCCGTTCTCGCGTCACCTTGAAGATATGCCCCACTTCCTCCAGGGTATAGCTATAGCCGTCGCCCAAACCATAACGCAGCTTGATGATCTCCCGCTCCCGATAGCTGAGCGATTTGAGGACCCGATCGATCCGCGACCGCAACATATCCTGCGAGGCGCCAATGGCGGGGCTTTCCGCGGTGATGTCGGGCAAAAGATCCCCAAAGTGACTGTCCTCGCTATTGCCAACCGGGCGGTCCAAACTGATCGGATAACGGCTCATCGCCAACACGCGGCGGGCTTCTTCCAGCGTCGTTTCGGCGCGCCGAGCCACCTCTTCCAGCGTCGGATCGCGACCCTTCTCCTGCAACAACTGCCGCGACACGTTCCGCACCCGCGACATCGTCTCGACCATGTGCACCGGGATCCGGATCGTGCGACTCTGGTCCGCCACCGCCCGCGTGATCGCCTGACGGATCCACCACGTGGCGTAGGTACAGAACTTGAAGCCCCGCCGGTACTCGAATTTGTCCACCGCCCGCATCAGTCCGGCGTTGCCCTCCTGGATCAAATCCAGGAAGCTAAGACCCCGATTGCGGTATTTCTTGGCGATCGAAACCACCAGTCGCAGGTTGCCTTCCGACAAGTCGCGTTTGGCCCGTTGATATCGCGAATACACCGTCTTCAGGTAGTTCACGCGTTGTTCGAGACTGCGGGGGGTCTCCTGCGTCGCCACCAGGATGCTGCGATACTCCTGGAGCCACGCTTCTCGCTCCGCGATCGGGCGGCGTGCCTTCTTCGACTCGCGAATCCGTTCACGCAGGTAATGGACGCGATCGCAAAACTCCTCCAAAATGGGAATCAACTGCTCCATCCGAGGGGTTCGCAGCCCCAATTCCTCGGTCAGCCGTACGGCCCGTCGGCGGCGGCGAGACAGGTTGCGCCACGCGTCGTGACGCCGCCGCCGCGGATACGACTTGCCCAACGCGATGCGGTAATCGTGCCGATTCCGCTTGAGCAATACTTCCAACGTTCGCAGATTGTGGGGCATGCGTCCCAGAATCTGATCCTTTTCCAAACGGTCGGTCACCGAAACCTGCACCGTGCGATCGAAAGGCAACTCGCCGTCATTCACGCGTTTCAACGTCTTGAACGCCGTTTGCATGACGTAGTCGCATTCCAACAATTTCGAGCGGAACTGGCGGCGGGTGATTTCAATCTGCCGTGCCAAACGGATCTCCTGCTGGCGGGTCAACAAAGGGATTTCACCCATCTGGGTCAAATACATGCGAACCGGGTCGTCCGACCACGATTCGGTGTCCTCGTCCAGCGGCAGCAACTCGTCGTCTTTTCCGGCCGGGGTCGGCGTTTCGTCCCCCGGGTCGTCAATCAGATCATCTTCGTCGACGTCCGCATCGGCGTCGTCGTCGACGTCGTCCAGCGTGAGCCGGCGCAGGCCGTCCTCGTCGTCCGTAGTTCGGGTCGCATCATCTTCAAATTCTTCAAGTAAAGCGTCGTACAAGATCGTACTCCTCACCAACACTCCGTCTCGGGGTCAGGAAGCGGCGTGAATGCGCCGACGAACTGCTCCAGAATTGGCCAATGGCGGGACTGAGAGATACTTCGATACCGGTATTCGCCGCCCCACAGGCGGGGAGGGCGGCCAACGTCTTGCGAGCTATCCAGATTGTCATTCTACCCCCGCGCCCCAGAAGCTCGGTTCGACAACCAATTTTACCACCGATAACTCGAATGGCCCACGCAAATCCCCATTTGGAAAAAGATTGCGCGCACACGGATCAAACGGTCGGATGCGGATTTTCTCAGGCTTGCCATTGTGCCTTACGAAATATCGGTACCCGCTGGAGCATCTGGTCAACTCGCAAACCGTCTTCATGGTATCGTTGGGGATGCTGATCAAGCATAAGCGGAGCGAGCTGTGACTGGGTACCGATGATTCAATTTTAACCGCAGGGACCAAGGGGTCCAGTGGTTTTCGAGGCGGAAAATTAAAACTATTTTGGCGAATCCTGAAATGTTTTGCAAGTTTCGGCCGTTTCTTCCGCAAAATACGCACCTAATCTGGGCCGTATCTAGTCGCCCTGCCGTTCCCAAACCACCAATATTTTGGGGATTCGCACACGCGGGATTTGGCCTCGATACCCCCCACGCGATTTGGGCCGCCCCCGGCAGTCGCGATCATCCGGAACAAGCTGGCCTCGTCGAAGCACCGTCTCCCTTGTCAGGGCCGCTCCCCGGGCGATCTTCCCAAGCCGGATAGGACTTTTCTTCCCGCAGGGGCGAGCCCAGCAAACGATTGATCTGATTCTTCAAGGCGGCCCGCCGATCATTCTGCCGGTAGACGGAGCGCGCGAGCTGGACAAAACGATCCCCGAAATCCCGGCCACGCTCGCAGACGCGGAGCTGATCTTCCACTTCCCATAACGATTCATTGACGGCCCGCAACTCGGTCGCCAGCCGGGCCAAATCGGGCGACGTGCCCGGCCCGAATGCCGCATCGTGGATTTCGCGCAACCGACGCAACTCGTCCCTTACCTGCTGCCGCTTGGCTCGCTCCCGAATTCGCGCCGCTTTGATCTCCAAGATCGTCAAGCGGTCGATCAGATCCCCGGGGGAGATTTCCACCTGAATCGCGTGTAGGGGCATTACCTGGAACCTCCACTGGCCGATTGCCACCGGCTCTCCGGGCCCCGAATGGGCTGTAACCCCTCGATTCGCGCCGGAACGGAACTCGGGACCCCTAACATGTTGGCCGAAACGACACCTGGAAAGACATTGTCTGGATTATCGAAGAAATTCCGGGGTTGAAATAGTGGGGGCAAGTGCCAATACAAATGGTAGCCAACCCCCAACAGGTATTCGATCAAAGCGGCCGATTTTTCCTCCCGGTCGTTCTCGACGTATAACAAGGGCCGATGACGGGCTAACGTCTCCCGGCCGCCCCGCAAAACTTCCAACTCCATCCCCTCGACATCCACCTTGACCAAATGGCAGGCCGGCAGGTGCAGCGAGTCGATCGTCACCACCTCGACCGACTCGCCCTGCGGCCCTGAGCTGAGCGAAATACCCCCAGTATTGGCCGATTTTGTATAGTCGATGGGAGGAATTCGTAATGTTCCGGCCCGCTCCCCCAGTGCCCGAGGATGGCATTCGACATTTGTCCGGGCATTCAGCGCGAGATTGGCGCAGAGATTCTGAAAGACGATGCGCTGGGGTTCGAAGGCGATCACACGCCCCTCGCTGCCCACCCACTGGGAAAGCGGGAGGGTATGCGACCCAATATGCGCCCCGGCGTCGACCACCACCTGACCCGGCTTGACAAGCTGACGCAACAGTTGGCACTCCGCTTCCGAAAACTCGCCGTAGGTCGCCAGCGAGCGGCCGATGTACGAGTCATGGCGGTTGTACAACATCAGCCCGTAGCGCGCCCGTGTCAGCCGGTTCAGGCCGCAACTGATCACCCGGAACTGCGCGGGCCGCTTGACGTGAACTTCGGAGCGGCACTCGCGCAGGGCTCCCGCCATGCTCTCGAACACCGAACGCCAGTCGCCCGGAACCGGCTGGCGGAACAGACGAGCCGAGGGGTACCACGGGGAATCGTTGCGTTCCAGCAGCCAGGGCCAGTGCGGCACGTGGGCCAGGGCGACCCACAGCGGCACGCCCAAGGCGCCCGCCAGATGCGCAGCGGCCGTATCCGCAGCGATCACTAAATCCAAATTCTTCATCACCGCCGCGGT
>SLEY01000677.1 GCA_007124535.1 Planctomycetaceae bacterium | reverse complement strand
GGATGCCAGCCGGTCTTCCACAAGACGTTGGCAGCCACCAGGGCGGCGGCGGCATTCGAGGAAGCGCCGCCCAGCCCGGCCGCCGCCGGAATCCGCTTGGCAATCGTGACGTCCATTCCCGCGGAAACCGCCGTGGCTTGGCGAAAATCCCGCAGGGCACGAAATACCAGATTGGCTTCTCCCCCGGGCAAAGGTTCCCAGATGGGGGAAGGGCCAATCGCACGCCGACCCGCCGTCCATTCGCAGTGCACCCGCAAGCGGCGGTCCGAGCGTCTGCGAATGCAAAGGGTGTCGCCCAACTCGACCGGCGCCATCAGCGTCTCGAGTTCGTGAAATCCATCGGCCCGTCGCCCGAGAACCTCCAGAAACAAGTTCACCTTGGCCGGCGCGGGGACTTCGAGCCGTGTATCGGAGAGTCGCGCATCCTGACGACCGCTTGCCATATCTACCGCTTGCGCCCGGGGAAACCCCACTGGATGATGTTTTTTCGACGAAAGACGAGGCGCGTCATTCACCGGGAGCGAACGCCCCCGCTTTCGGCACTTCCTTTGACTAGCCCAAATTCTACTGCAAGCGTGCTAGCGGTCAAGCTCAGTTCGAGGGGGGGACGGGGAGGGCGAGGTGGTTTGCTGACTCCCGCACGGGGCGGCGGACGGTTGGGGCCGCCTGGAGCCGCGAAAAAAACGAAAAAATCGGCACCGATTCTTTGGCCCACGGTTGCCACCGCAGGTGGGGCGCGATATACTTTGAATGTAAGCAAGACGCTTTCGGAAACACAAGCGGGATGCTGGTCAAAAAGGTTGTTTGTGGCGCGGCTCCCGTGGGACTTACCGGTTCCGGGTTCTCAACGGTGGTTGTGGACCGGAGTTGATCTCCGTTTCCTTCCGACCCGGACACCCAACAACGCCCTTCGGGGTCCCTCCCTCGGTCGCAGCCCCCTGCTCCACAACCTTGCTGCCAAAAAACCGCGAATTCCCACCCGCCGACCCCGGCGGGACGGGCAGGTTGCACTTGCTGTTTTCCTGGTTTTCGAGTAGCTTTTGCGATGCGCTTGGGTGTTGTGTTCGGTTCATCCGGAAAGGGTTCAAGCCGTTCGGGATGAACTCCGATCCTAGTGGAAGGTTTCCTCAAGAAAAGGGAGTGGAGTCCGACTTAACGGGGTTCAAAAAAAGATGTCCTACACGCTGCAGGTTGTTGACTGGCGAGACAGTACCGGTTCAAGCCATCCTGAATATTCCACCGCGTCGCTGTGGAAGTACGTGGACGTACGCGGCGACTGGAAAACGAAACTGGAAGCCGAATTGGCTGCCGAACGGGCTTGGGTCGAGCCCGATTGCAACGGGGTCGCTCCCGTGTGCGTGGTCACCGAACGCTGATCGCTTCCCGCGAGGACGGCTTCCGAACGGCCCTTCGGAAGCCGTCGCGGGAGACCGCGACGTCGCGTCGCTGGGCTCCGGCTCGGGGAGCATCCCAATTCGGTTGGGTCCGGGCCTCTCGGTCACCCGGAAATGGTGACCGTGGTGTCTTCGGTCGCTTCGACCGCCTCGGGAGTCCGCCAGCTCTCCACCCGGGCACGCACCCGGTGCTTGCCAATCTGCCGCCCCCGAACTTCGATGTAGAACGGATTCAGCCGTTCTCCCGGGCGGATCTCGGCAATCGGCGTGACCTCGATCGTCCGCCCGTCCTCGCTCAAGCGGCGGGCCGCCGTCGGGCCGCGAAGCCGCACGTATTCCAAACCGTCCGGCAGGAAGACGGTCAAGGTGATGTCGCGGTCCGAGACCTCGCGGGCATTCTCGATGCTGATGATGTACGTCGTGATCTCGTCCAGCTGTACCGGATCGTGGGTGTCGGCCAGCGAGACGCGCAACTCGCCCTCGGCCGGGGCGTCGGGATCGTCCTCCTCCGGAGGCACGGTCAAATCGGGCGGAGCCTCCCCGGGCTGGATTCGCGTGACGGCCTCCGCGCTGGCCCGCACCCCGGGTTCGGCCTCGACCCGCACCCGCACCCGCGCCGCCGCAGCCGCTTGCAAACAGCGATACTTGGCCTCCCGGTGGACGGTGGCCCCCGGCTCCAGACGCGGGGACGTCCATAACAGTTCGCCGCGGCGGAGCGCGTCGAGATCGAACCCCTGGCTGGCCTCCTGAGGATACAGGCTGGGATCGTAGGTCTTGACGATTCGCAACTGCTCCACGGCCGCCGTACCCGTATGGGTGACCTGCAGGGCATAGGTCACCGAATCGCCCACCCGGCTCTCCGACGGTCCCTGGACGTCCACGACCAATCGGTGCGCCTCGGGATCCGGTGGAGGAGCTTCGGCCGGTTCCTCGGTCGGCCGGGGATCCGGCGGGCGGTCCGCGGGCGGCGGTTCCGCGACCGCCGGCGGACTCGATTCGATGCAGACCGTCGTTGTCGCCGTATGACCGCTGGCCGCAAAAGCTTCCACGACGTGACACAACCGCCCCGTGCCGCGGACCACCAGAACGACACTGACCGTCCGCGAATCCCCCGCTTCCAACGGCTCCGGCAGACGCCGCTCGAAAACGCTGCCCGGTTGGCCCAGCAACTCCAATCCGGCGGGCAGACGATTGCGGATCCGCACGTCGTCCAGACGCTCCGTCCCCCGGTTCCGGACCACGATCTCGTGCTCCACTTGATCCCCGGCGTGCGCCGTCTGCGGCCCGGAGACCTGCACTTCCAAATCCGAACTCCAGACCACCGTCGGCACGCAAGCCTCGGCGTCCAGCGGTCCCGGCCCCTGCGGATCATCGCTCCGGACCCGGACGCAGAATCGCACTTCCGCTCGCCGATCCGGCCGGCAATGGATCGTGATCGCACGTCGTTCCGCAGGCGAAAGGCTTCCCAAATCCCACTCCAGCCGATCCCCGAACACGCGCGCCGGGGGCTCGCTGCGAAGGAACGTCATCGGGGCGGGAATCGTCGCCCGCGCCGTGACCTGCGAGGCCACCAGATCGCCGGTATTGGAGATCTCCGCTCGATAGGTCGCCGTCCCCCCCACCATCACCTTCTCCGGACCCGTCAACGTGACCCGCGGATCCGGCGCGCTCCAGCTGACCGTCGTGACACCCCGGCCGACCACCATCTGCGGAAGATCCTCATCCGGCGGACGCAAGACCTTCATCGCCACCCGCACCGTACTGCTGCGATTCACCGGCTCTAACGTCACCTCGGCTCGGCCTTGCTCATCGGTCAGCACCTCCACCCGCGCCTGCCCCTCGTAGCCAAACCCGGTTTCCGCCGAATCCGGCAACTGGTACTGAACCACCCAGCCCGGGAGTGGACGGCCCGACGTCCGTTGGACAACGGTCGTCAAGGTATGCGGTTGATCCGCAGCGACGACCGCCGGCGCAGGAAACGTCCACTGGGCGTCCACCCAGTGGATCGTGGCGTTCTGCCGCCGCCGGTCCCAGTTCGCCGCCCGGGGCGCCACCGCCGTCACGTACGTCGTGCCTTCGGTCGGCGACGTTACGGTCACCCAACTCTGACCGCGGAGAATCGTGACATGCTCTGCCGGTTGCGGTGTTCCCCGCGTCAGCACCGTCGGCTGGGTCAGGCTCCAAGTTACGGCCTGATTCGCGCTCCGGCGATGCGAAGTATGATGCCAGAATGCGTGCCAACAGCGGTCGTCGTCGCTGGTGCTGACCAAATGCCCGACGCTATCGGGCGCCAGGGTCCATTCGATTCGTTGGTGAGGCAGGAAATCTCCCCGGGGTCCCCACAGCCCGGAGGCCAGAATCACTTCGCTGCCCACGGGCGCCAACAGCCGTTGGGGAGCTACCAGCAGTCGCTCCTCCGGAACCAACGGCGTGCGGACGCCGGGCAAGGGCGCTGGCACGGCCGGAGGAGTGGGTGGTATGGGTTGCGATGGTGGAGGGGCAATCGGCGGCGGAGCGGGCCAGGCGGGTGTTTCACAGGAGGGTGGGGCCACCGTGTCCGGAGCGGTGACACGGCAATCGGGGCTCGGGGCTTGGTGCGCCAGGGGGTGGGGTGGCACACCTTCGGGGCAGGGTGGTGCCACTGGGGCGGGCGCGAAGACCGGTTCGGGGAGTCCGGCCAAGGGGGCGCCGCTGGCCCAAGTGGTATGTCCGTCTCGCAGGAAGACCCGTTCACCGGTGGGATCGATGGCCGGCAATCTCAGTGGTGCGCAACCGGCCGCGAGCAGGGCGCACAGAACGACCTGCCGCGTCGCGATACGCAGGAGGGAGGACCGTCCGAGATTCACCGTTCGTTTTCCTTCTGGCAACCACTGGTCATTTGATCTGGTGAACCGTAGCATGCGCAGCGGCGTGGGGGCCGATTTCTGCGGAGGGCCGTTTGGAGAAAGCCCGCGGATTACGTCCTTCATGCCGGTTTTTCCGCCGGCGCGGCTTGTCGTGCGGTTCCCGCCCGGGTCGGCAGGGCGGGCTTCCGGGCGGTGCGGCGATGAATTTTGCCGACCTGCGTGTTTTGGGGTTGAATATCGGTGAGTTTGTGCGAAAATATCGGGCTTTCATCGACTAGCGAGCGACGGATAACGGTAGAGGGTCAACCCGATGACGGATGTCTTAGAGGTAACGGTGCGTGAAAACGTCGGCTCCCACGCGGCGAAACGAGTGCGCGGTGCGGGAGCGGTGCCTGCGGTGCTTTACGGGCATAATCAGCCCAATGTCCATCTCGCCGTACCAGCCGACCAGGTGGATGCGGCCATCCGTCACGGCACCAAAATGGTGGAACTGCAAGGGGCAGTTCGCGACACGGCCTTGATTCGCGAAGTGCAGTGGGATGCTTTGGGTTTCGAGATATTGCATTTGGATTTGACGCGGGTGTCCGCGACGGAAACCGTGCGTGTCATCTTGCCCCTCGAATTGCGTGGCGAGGCGCCCGGGGCGAAAGAGGGCGGGATCATCGAGCAGCAGTTGCACGAGGTGGAGTTCGAGTGTGCGGCGGCCGCCTTGCCGGAGAAGCTGGAGGTGAACGTCAATCATCTGCATTTGGATCAAGAGATCCGGGTGAGCGATCTGGTGTTGCCCGAGGGTGCCAAGGTGCTGACCGATCCGGACGAGTTGGTGTTGCACTGTGTGCCGACGGCGCCGGTGGCCGAGGAAGAAGAAGTGGGCGAGGCGGCGGAACCGGAATTGATCGGTCGCCGGGAGGAAGCCGAGGAGGAAGCGGAGTAGGCCTCGTCGTGGACCCCCGGGGGGTGCGAAGGGACTGGGCAATGAAACTGATTGTGGGATTGGGCAATCCGGGTCGCAAGTATGTGGGTACGCGACACAACATTGGCTGGGAGGTCTTGGCGGAATTCCAGCGGCGACACGGAAGCGGGTCCCCCCGCAAGCGTTTTCAGGGGGAGTTGGCGGAAGCCCGGGTCGAAGGTCAGGCCGTCGGCCTGCTTTGCCCCCTCACCTACATGAACCGTAGCGGAGCCAGTGTTCAACCGGCACGGGACTTCTATCGGTTGGAGAATGACCAGCTGATTGTGGTCTGTGACGATTTGAATTTGCCCTTGGGGCGACTGCGTTTTCGCGCCGCCGGTTCGTCCGGCGGTCAAAAAGGATTGGTGGACATCATCCGCCGTCTGGGGACCGAGGCGTTTCCCAGGCTGCGGATCGGAATCGGCAGCCCTCCCCCCCGGTGGGATGCCGCCGATTACGTGCTCAGCCGATTCGGACAGGACGAGCGGCCGGTGATGGAAGAAACGGTCCAACGAGCATGCGACGGATTGGCCGACTGGATCCGTGCGGATATCCAGTACTGCATGAACCAATACAATGGCAACTGATGGATGACAGGGAGAATAAGGCTTGGCACAAAACGTTTATGAATGCATGTTCATCTTCGATTCCAATGCCTACGCGCGCGATCCTCAGGGGGTCAGCGGCCGGGTTACGAAGATGGTCGAAGAGTGTGGCGGGGAGGTGCTCGCGGGCCGCTTGTGGTTCGAGCAGAAACTTGCTTACCCCATAAATGGCCAAAGAAAAGGCACCTATTGGCTGAGTTTCTTTCGGATGGATGGCGGCCGCATCGCCGAATTCAACCGGGCGTGTCAGCTGGAGAGCAGCATCCTGCGCAGCCTGACATTGAAGGTGGAGCCGCGGATGGTCGAGTTGCGGGTGTCGCAAGCCAGTGGCCAGCCGGTGGGGGTAGCGGCAGAAGCGGAGACAG
>SLEY01000029.1 GCA_007124535.1 Planctomycetaceae bacterium | reverse complement strand
GCGGGATGCCCTGCTCTTCCAGATGATTGACCACACCCAGCAGGTCTTCTCCAAAGCGTTGCAGCAGGTCGATCAGCAGCCGGCCTTCGCGTCGTAACCGATGACCCAGGGTCTCGATCAGCCGTTTGTCACGGTCGGCGAACACGGGCCGCATCAGGAAGCCGTAGTGCCGACCGATCTCGATCGGCGCGATCAGATCGACGATGCACGGGTGCCGCATCTCTTGCTTGCCCAACAGATCGGCTTCGTCCTTCAGCCGCGGGTTGTGCTGGGGATCGTTGGCTGCCTTCAGAATAAAGTCCTGATCGTCTCGCTCGACCAGCAGCGCCAGCGAGCAGGCCCCTTGCCCAAGGCGGCGTACGACCGTGTATCCGCCCGGCAGCAGATCGCCGATCTGCGCCCGCGTCGGGTCGTCGATCGTGTCGGGCTCGGGAAAGGTCAGCTCGTGTTCGACCTCGTCCAGCAGTGCCAGGAAGTCCGCGGCCGAGCCCATCCGATCCGGCACCACGGGGTGGGTGGCGCAGCGGACCAACTCTTGCAGCCATTCGCTGGCCCCGTTCAGCACGGAACTGATCCGCAACCCCTTGGTTTCCCGCAGCTTCTCGCTCAGTTCCACCGCGTTGGCAGCCGGGCTGAAGCCGGAGAAGACGTGATAAGCGATCGCGCCCAGGGAGAACACATCCAGGTGCTCACCGATGCCGGACTCGGAGAGAGCTTCGGGGGCCATATACGCCGTCGCCGCATCTTCGACCAGCCGCTCCACATGCGAGGTGACGGAGACCGCTCGTGACACGCCCGTGGAGGTCGTGCCGTGCCGATAGCCCACCTGCCAATTGAAAACCTTGATCTTCGGCCGATCGCGGCCAATGTGTGTGACCAGGATACTCTGGGGACAGAGCCCACGGTGGACGACCTTCTTGTCGTGGGCGTAGCGGATGACTTCCGCGATCTGCCGCATCAGGTCCAGTTGCGTCTCGATGCCGAACTGGCCCTGCTGCTGGGCCAGGTAGTGGTCCAGTCGCATGGTAAGCGGATCGTGCGCGAACAGCAGCGCTGGCCCCAGTTCATGCTCGGTGAAACTGTACGCTCGGAGGATGCCAGGATGCTCCAGGGTTTCCAGGATCTGAAACTCGCGGAGAGCCGCCCGCCGGATCGTGTTCCGGTCTTCCTCGGTCGCCTCGGTGCGGACCAGATACAGCCGGACGCGTCGCTTGGATTCCGTCAACTGCGTGTGACGGGCCTGCCAGTCCTGATAGCCGGGCCCTTCGCCGATCAGTTGTTCCAGCACATAGTCGCTGACCTTGCGCATCCGCTGCGAGGGCCGGATGCCCGCCTGGTCCAACGCCTGGCTGATGACCTTGGCCATCGGCCGGTCATGGGTGCCTTTGGCACGCGGATCGAGGCCAGGGCAATCCCGCTGCTGGATCGCGGCCAGGATGCCGCGGCGATCAGGCTGACCATCCGATGCCTGGCGGTCCCGCAGGCAAACTCGAAAGCGGGCATTGCCCTGCAGTTCGCATCGCAGGTCCGGAGCCGAGCAGAAGATCAAGGGTTCGACGAACGGCACCTGGCCCTTCTTCTTAAAGGCCTTCTGGCGTTGGAGCAGCGACCGAAGCTTCTTGGCCTTCAGGTTCGTGGCAATCAGAGGATTGTCGTCCGTGGCCAGCCGGCCGTCCGTTTCCCAGGTCCAGGTCCCCGCATTGCCGAACAGCCGGCCGGGACGGCTCTTGATTTCGATCAGAAAGAACCCGTCAGGCGTAAAGAGCAGCAAGTCGACTTCGTTGATACTGCCGTCATCGGCGAGGAATTCGAAGTTGGCCCAAGCTCGATAGGGTTCCCGCGCCGGAAACTGCTCGCGCAAGAAATCCAGAGCATCCCTTTCCCAGGGAAACTTGGATTCAGCCACCGTGGTCCAATTACTCGCCTTGGCCATCCCCGTTTGTCCATCCCCCAGAATTCATGGCGTCATGCTCTTGAACCGTCGACATGATTACTCGTACCCAAAATAGTCTCCCCGCGACATCCTCAATCGCGCTGGTCAATACCGAGAGTTTCCCGCCTGCCCTAATCCTCTCCCGTTCCGTCCGATTGTCCCGTCGCTCGTGGCTCACCGGAAGTGCCCACGCGAAGATTTCGCCTGTTGACCGCTACTCCAATCATCACGCACGCCACCCCATCAATTAAGTCTCCTCGTAAACCTAGAAAAACGGTCTCTTCGCATCATCCGACATGTTCCAGGAGAAGAGAACCCACAGCGGCACACGACCAACTGCAACCTTACCAGCAACCACAACCCCGATCAACACCCACAAACATCCCCCTCTTCTGGATATTCCAGAGTTCGCAGATTCTGCTGATGGGGTGGCGACCCCTGTACATTTATCCCCCGGATAAGCGGGTCATTGTTTCACATGCCTTCACGCCACTGTCCAGTTTCAAGCACCGGTCGTTCGGAGTGCCATAATGCAGCAACACGAAGGGTTCCAGGCAGTGAAAAAGTACATTTCGGCCAATTCCCAAGCCGAGTTACCTTGCATACTCGAGCGGAGCAAATTCGGCTGATTTGTACTTTTTGGCGTTCGGTCGTCAGCCGCGCCGTGGCCGACACGCACCCGGTTCCCCGCTGCCCGCACTGCGGCAAGCTGCGTTGTACACGGTTTGCCGTACGCATCGGCCGAGCGTGCCGGAGTCGATCGCCCGCACCTATGGGCCGTACCCGTTTGACACCTCGTGACCCTGCAGGCAGCAGTTCTTGATGCAGCCGCGAATTCACCCAAGATTTACGGCTTGCGTCCCAGTGGCGTGGGGCTCTGCTGCGCCGGCCCGAACCGCCGCCCGGCAAGCCCGCATCATCTGCCCACCGATCGCGCGCCGAGGCAACCTCGCAGTCCCGTCCGCCAGGGAATCCGCTGAATACCGACACTCCCACCGGGGCACGATGGCGAGCAACGGACGCTGCGAGGGTCTGCGCCGGAGTGTACGGCTTCAGGGGATGTTATTACCGCCGGAGGCATGGATTCCCATCCGCGGCAAATGGGGAATTTTGTTGGATCCGTGTTGACCCCTGTCCCTCCGTGGGTGAGAATGGATACGTTACCGCCCGTTGCGGGGCGACGTTTGCGGAGTGTGGCATCGGGGGCCCGCGGATGGAAGCGGGCAAATCGTACCGATCGGTTGCACGGGAGCCGGGCTTGCCCGTGAAATCAAATCGAAGGTCCACGGTCCCGGCCCCGTGAACCGGGGCGTTCTGTCGCTGAGCTGTCCTTGTTCATGAACCCCTATCAATCACCTTCCATCAGCGTTAGCACCGCGCCCGCACCGCGGTCGGAGGGTTCCTTGCGCAGCCGCAAACACGTCCGAACACGATTCTGATAGTGACATTGGGACTTCCATTTCATTTCTCAATCGGTGGTTCGAAATGATGTCCTTGATCTACCACGATTTGAATCCTTCCGGGGGGAGATCGGCACGCTCCTGAAGAACGCGACAGAACCATCGGATGCACGGGGAGAGTTCGGCGTTCTCTGTCCTGAAAGCCAACTCAACTGATCGGTCCCCGTGATCCGCACCGTTCGGTATCCGGCTACTACGTGCGGTCAGCAGCCCGGGCCTGGGTCTGGGGGTGCCGGGTCTGGTAGCGGTCGAGCCGGTGCGGTAAAATGGCGGTGGTGCAGTGTGGTTCAGATCGGGAGAATTGCCAAAATGCAGCACGCAATTGACGCCATCTACGAGAATGGCATGTTTCGGCCCCTTCGTCGCGAACGGCTGGCGATTACGGAGGGAAAGCGTGTCCGAATCACCGTCGATGACGAAGGCGATCCCAAAGCCCTGCGGCTTGCCGCCTCCGTCTACGACGGGCTATCGGACGGTGAGATCACGGAAATCGAAGGGATCACTTTGGACCGCCGCAGCTTTTTCGGCCAGCGGAGCGATGACTGATGGAGCCGAAGACTCTGTTGGACACGGACGTTCTTTCAGGGTTGATGCGAAAGAACCCGACCGCATGGAACCGGGCTCGCACCTATTTGGCGGACCATCGCCAATTCACGATCTCCTTGGTGGCGATTACAGAATCGGAAGTGGCGGACTTCCGACGAGGGCTCGAAGTGAGCGAACGGGAAGCATGAAAAATGATCGTCAAGGTATCAGTGTTCCCATGTTTGGCGGCGATAAGTGGTCTGCTGTTGGTACTCGGTTGTTCTGGAGTTGGAGACCAGTCGCCCCCTCCAGATGTCTTAGGCGAAAACAGCGAGCCTGAGCCCCTGCATGTTGCACCGGTTGCTGCAAAGCCGCCTGGGCTGGCGGTCGCCCCGTTCGATGCCGAGGAGGCGCGGGCTCATCAGGCGGCCTGGGCAGAACATTTAGGGGTGGAGGTGGAAATCGAGAATTCGATCGGGATGCAGCTTCGGTTAATCCCCCCTGGTGAGTTCATGATGGGTTCGCCGGAGTCGGAGCAGGGACGATTTGACAACGAGGGTCCTCAGCATCGTGTACGGATCACGCGATCGTTTTACCTGGGGGTGTATCCTGTGACCCAATCGCAGTGGGAGTCGGTGATGGGGAACAACCCGAGCTGGCTTTCCGAGGGCGGCATCATGAGCGATCGTGTTTCGGGCCTGTCGACGGGTGATTTTCCTGTGGAGATGATCAGTTGGAAAGATGCCCAGGAGTTTATTGGCAGATTGAACGAACGTTCCGAGGAAACGGCTCGGGTTTATCGTTTGCCTACGGAGGCGGAATGGGAATATGCTTGCCGGGCAGGTACGACGACGCGTTACTATTTTGGTGATGACACGGGGGATTTGGGTGAGTATGCGTCGTACTCGGATCGTCGAATACATCCCATCGGTCAGAAGCGTCCGAATGCCTGGGGGTTGTACGAAATGCACGGGAACGTGTTCGAATGGTGTTCCGACTGGTTTTCCGAAGATTATTACGCGAACTCCCCGCTGGAGGATCCGACGGGTCCTGAATCAGGCTCGGACCGCGTGATCCGCGGCGGCTGCTGGCACTCCGCGGCCGGGTACTGCCGCTCGGCGTCCCGCAACTGGGGCTCGCCCGGGTCCCGGTTCGACTCCCTGGGGTTCCGCTTGGCCTTTAGTTCGGTGGAGTAGCCAAGCTGTTCGGTCCAGTCCCGCGAGCGGAGCGAAGGGCGGAGCGCGGGCCAGCGCCGGGCCAATCCCAGTAGGCACCCCATGCCGCCAGGATCGGGCGGCAGCCACGGGGAACACATTGAAAGGCGAACGATGACCGGCATCCAAGGCGAGCGGTTGGATGTCCGGCTGGGCGCGTCTCCGGTGCGGCGACGGCTGAAGGGGCGGGGGTTCGGGGTGCGGAAGGTCGCCAGCGTGGGGCGGGGCGAAGCGGTGATCTTCCATACGGCTACGGGACAGCATCTGCGGGAACTGCGCGCCCTCTTCCAAGACGTGGTGGCCGAGTCCGACGAAACGGCTGACGAACGGGATGCCGACGCGAGTGGTTCCGGCGAGTCGGGCCAGCCGTCTTGACGCCGGGCAGCCAGCCGATCCGGCCCTGCTGGCACTGTCAGACGATCCCACCGACGCCGATCCGCGGTTGCCCTGCCGATCCCCACCGGCTGACAATTCCCACGGGCCCGCCGACCCGATCCCACCGGCCGCCTTACGTGTCCACCGAAACACGCCCCGAGCTGAGCGGGTGTCACTGACAGCCTTTACCCGCCTATACCGCGCCATTCAGGGCCATTGCCGCCCATTCGCCCGAAAAAGGAAATATGCGTGCATAGCTGGTTTTTATCGCATATTTCGCGTTTTGCCTATGAGTTCCAGGGCAGCCAGCGGGCCGGTGCCGCCTTCACCTGCTCCTCGTGCCGCTGGACTTCGGTCAGGTAACGATGCGGATCGACGCCTGCTTCGTGGCAGCTGAAGATCAGGCTCATGTAAACGTCGCCGTGCTTCGCTCCGTTCTGCGTCTTGCGATTGCGAAAGACGAAGACGCAGCCGGTCATCTGGTTGAAATCATGAAGCCACCTCCTTGTCGCACAGCAGCGGGAGCAGGATTGCCAACTGGCCCACCGCCGAGCCGTTTAGCCCAGGTTCGACAGTTTGGGGCTGGCTTTTGGGGCCGGCGACTTCGGGCATGCCGGAAAAATCTGGATTTGGTCGAAGATGGCCGGTGCGGGACCCCGGAGACACGTAGGGTAAACT
>SLEY01000560.1 GCA_007124535.1 Planctomycetaceae bacterium | reverse complement strand
GGCCAGGCCGACAGATCATCCACGCAATAGTAGACCCACCGCCGCACCGGCGCCACCCCGATCAGATCCGCGACAATCGGCAACGTGCTCAGCACCACCGCCTCCTCGATCCGCGGGCCGCCGCTGCTGCGCAAACAGCGGGCCAGCAAACGGCCGTTCCACCGGCGGAACCAGGGGCGGTGAAAACCGGGCCACATCTTCGGATTCCTCAGTTCCGGACTCCGCTGGCCGCCCGCCACCTGCACCGGAGCCCGCCAGTCGCGCATCTTCTCCAGCCCCCGCCGGACGGTCGCCCAATTCCAAAGCGGGCGGCGCGTCCCGATGGTGTTGATCCAAGTCACCTCGCACCGCCCCAACAACTGCCGGACCAGATACTGGCAACTGGACGGATGCCGCCCCCAATCGTCAGAGAACACAATCAGTCGCTCAGGCATGGCTCAACGATCCGCCGGCTGGGCCCGGCCCTGCCGGGCTTTCCGGTGGGTATTGCGAATCGCCTCCAAGTCGTTAATGTATTCCTCCAAATAGGTGTAGCCGTTTCCCGTGCCGTCCAACTGGGCAATCTGCCCATCATCGGGGTCCAAACCGCGCGCTCGTGTCCACCAGTCGGGTAGACCGTTGCCATTGGTGTCGATCCAGTCCGGAAGCCGTTCCGTCCGCAGTTCGGGCCAGCCCCCGACATCGTCCTGGGAATCGATGATCCCACTCCCCGCGCCCCGCACGCCCCCGTAAGTCGCGGCACCCGAACGCACTTCCCGGACAATGCGCTGGTCGATCGCATCCCGTACCATCGAGGCACCCGCAGACTCCAGCACCGCTGGATAAGCTTCCTCGGCAGTACGCTCCTCCGCGAGCCACGGATAGTCATGTGGCACGTCCACCCGGACTTCCGACACGCTCGCCCCTTGTGAATAGGTGACGCCCGACCAATTGTCGGCCGAGATCTCGGGATAGCCCTCGACAAAATTGCCGCGGATGAAGAACTGCGGGGTCTTGTCATGATGGTCCGAAAGGCGTGCCGTTCTCGGGTCCGGGGCGCGATTCCAAATCTCGTAGATCACGTACCGGTCCGGTGTCCCCGTGTTGGGACCCGGTTTGTAGTAATTGTCGACCCAATTGACATACGAATTGGCTCCGTCATGGTTGGCCCGGCTCGGCGCATTGTAGATCACATTGTTGCGGAAATCCACCTGGCTGTGCGCCCGCCAAGCTACCTTCGGACTGCGCCAATTGTGATGCGCGTACAGATTGTGGTGCAGACTCTCCCGCCGGCTCCGAATCACGCCGCCATAGGCACGCCGCGTCTTGCCCTGAAACGGATGCGAGGCATACAGTCCTTCCGCGATAAGACACCACTGAATGGTGATCCGATCGATGTCCCCCGCTTCACTGGCCTGCACGTTCGGATAGGCAGGGGACGAAGTGGAAAGCGTCTCGTTGATTCCCCAGCTGGCGGAAACATGATCCAGAATGATGTCCCGGCCGGCGCCGATCCGAATCGCCGACGCGGAATGTCCCAACCGGTCCCCTAAACGGGAACGCAGATAGCGGACAATCACGTGGTCCGCGAAAATTCGCAACTCATGATCACGCAACGTGATCCCGTCACCCGGCGCGGTTTGCCCGGCAATCGTGATGTAGGGCTTGTCGACCACTAACGCAGATTTCAGCGAAATCGTGCCGGAAACGGCGAACAGGACCGTGCGGGGACCGTCCGCCGAGCGGATCGCGTCGCGCAGCGTGCCGGGCCCTGCATCTTCCAGACTCGTGACGTAATAGACATCCCCGCCGCGACCGCCTCGCGCGTAACGCCCGAATCCTTCCGCACCGGGGAATGCCGGTAACCCCGAATTACGATGTTCGGTTTCGACTGCGCCTGCACCCATCGTTGCCCAGAGGATCCCGATGAAGAACAGGCGGACAGCAGACAAGCGTGCCACGCGCGAGGGGAACAGCATCGTTCCTTTCCTTTCATAAGAACCTTCTAACTCGCCAGCATTTCTCGATATACCTGCCGGTACGACGCGTGCATCTGCGCCGCAGCGAATCGCTGCTGGATCCGCTGCCGTCCGGCCCGACCCATCTGCTGCCGGAGCGCCGGGTCGCTGCTCAACCGGTCCAGCTGGCCCGCGATGTCTGCCGGATCGCCGCTGCGGGCCAGCAATCCGGTTTCGCCGGGGACGATCACTTCGGCCACCCCCCCGACGCACGTGGCCACGCAGGCCAGCCCGCTGGCCATGGCCTCCAGCAACGTCAGGGGGATGCCTTCGGTCATGCTGGTCAGCAGGAACAGATCGGCCGCCTGCAGGAGGCGGGGGACATCGCCGCGGGCGCCGAGCAGGCGGACGCGATCGTCCAGTCGGAGTTCCGTCATCTGCCGGCGGATATTTCGCCGCTCCTCCCCCTCGCCCACCAAGAACAGCCGCAACCGGGGCTGCCGCTCGCGCAGGCGGTCGAGCGTTTCGAGGGCCGTCGCGTGGTCTTTCAGGCGATCCAGGCGCGCCACCTGAAACACCGCCAGTTCCTCGGGACCGATGCCCAACTCGGCACGGACCGCCTCGCGCTGCGGGCGGGCCGGGTCATAATGTGCCGGCTCCACGCCGTTGTAGATCACGCGAATCCGCGACGGCGGCAGGCCCTCGTGGTCGATCAGTGCCTGCCGGACTCCGGCCCCCACCGCCACGATGCGGTCGGCGGGCCGCAGCAGCAGCCGATTCGCCCAGACCCGTTTCCAGCGGCGGTAATCGGGCCAGTCGCGCCCGTGCTCGTGAAACAGAATCGCACCCCGCCAGCCCATCCGGCGCGCCAACGCCGTATACAGGAACGGAGCGTACTGGTGGGCATGGACCAGCCGGACGTTCTGCCGGCGGCAGAAGCGTGCCAGCCGCCACGCGCAACGCAGGTCCACCCCCGCCCGGCGTTCCAGCGGCTGGACGACACAGCCCGCCGCCCGTAATTCGGCCGCCATCGCACCGGCGCCGTCCAGACAGGCGAACACGCTCCGCTGTGACAGGCGACCCTCCAGAGCGAACTGGCGAGCCAACACTTCGGCGCCGCCAAAATCCAGCGCATGCACGACCTGGCAGACCGTGACCGGCGCCAGTTCCTGATGACTCACACGCCGCGCCGCCGCCGATTCGACCGCCGGGTTCACGCGGCTCCACACCGGCTTTGGGACAATTGCTCTTGGATCACTTGGCTCAATCGGCGCGCCTGCGTTTCCAAGGCATAGTGCCGCAGCACGCAATCGCGGCCCGCCTGCCCCAGAGTGTGACACAAATTCGGATCGTCGATCAGCCGCAACAGGGCCGCTGCGAATCCTTCCCCATCCTGCAAGTCCAGCAGAAAACCCGTCTCGCCATCCCGGATCAATTCATCGGTGGCCGGAATCCGGCTGGCCACCACCGGCTTACCGGTCGCCATCGCTTCCAATACGGCAAACGGGAGATTCTCCCGCTCCGCAGCGTGTATCAGCAGCGTTGCCAGACGATGGAAGGGCGCCGTGTTCCGCTGGACGGGCACAAAATGGAAACGCTCGGCCAGCCCCCAAGCCGACGCGCGCGCCTGCCACGCCGCGGCGCAGGGCCCGCCCCCCACATGCACAAACGTCAGCGACAGCTGGGGACGCCGGGCGAACACCTGACGCGCCACCTCCAGCAGAAAGTCGCCTCGCTTCTCCGGCCGCGCTTGAAATACGCCCACCGCATAACTGTCCGTACGCGGAAGTCCCAACTCCTCCGGCGACGGTGACGGACCAGGCGAATACTGCGCAGGGTCCACGCCATTGGCCACGGTCACCAGCCGACTGGCGGGAAATCCGGCAAACTCCCGTAAATACCCCCGACCGTGCTGCGAAACCGCCAGATGCATATCGTGCAGACCCACACCCAATCCCGAACGCAACACCCATTTGACCCACCGCCGCAGACGGCTCTGCCGGGGATTCGGCTGCAGCTGATCCTGCTCACTGTTCAGCGTCCGAACGCCCCAACGGCGCAGCATGCTCCGCGGCGTTTCAACTGCCGGGGCATTCATGTAGACCACCAAACCCACCCGGTAACGCCGAATCGCGTCCGCCAGTCGAGCGCGATAGGCTCGATCCCGGCAATAAAAGTCGACTTCGATCGTCTCCAGATGCCGCGGCGAAAAAGCCGGATTTGGCGCCAACTCGGGATACGCAAGATACGCAGGCGCCTCCGACCCCAGCAGGCCTGCGACCCGATCGTAAGTGCGCGCCAGACTGCTCCACACATAGCTGATGTCGCTGCGGTGCCGCATCGCGAACACCACGCTCGGGCATCGCGTCGAACCTCGGGATGACGACATGTCACACGTTCGCATGGTTTCGCTGGGCCGCGCCGCTCAGCCGTTGACCGGCAACTCGGCGACCAATTCCTCCAGCCGCCGCAGTGTGGCAGGCAAGACCAGATAATCCCGCATGAAATGGTTGAAGACACCAAACGGCTCCCCGGCCAGCCGGTAGCAGGCGTCCAAAGGACGTGCCGGTGGTGTCATCCCGGCAAACATCGCCAGATAGCTGGTCTGCTCCCGGGTCCAATCCCCGAACCAGATCGCCGGCAACCCCTCGCGCAAAGCGCCCCCCCGCTCCCTTCGCCAACGCAGGAACGCCTCGGCCCGATCCAATTGGCATTGCTCCGGGCGAAACAGCAGTAATCCGGCGTTGAAATAGCAATACGCCAAGGACCAGCCGCCGGAGCCGGCCGGCATGGCCCCCGCCACCTCGCCCAAGGCCAACCGGACCTCCGGGGGCACCGTGGCCTCCTTCTCCGGCACATCATGCAGGTAATAAGCGGCCGGCTCCTCACCGCGTGCCCAGCCGAACAGCTGTTCCGGTTCTCGAAAAAAAGCCGTATCGGCATCCAACTGGATCACCCGCGAGCAACGGGACAGCAGGACCGGATGCAGCAGTTTCGCGATCATGTGGAATTCGCTGCCGTACAGTCGTTCCAGCCGGGGGCGCGTCCGCAGTGCCTCCGCCAAAGCTGGCTGATCGCAGTAGCGCGGGAGCCACCGGCAACCCGGTATATGCCGACTCAGCCGATCCCGTTGGGTTCGCCCCAAGCTGCCGTCGTCGGTCAAGGTCACCGCCAGGCGAACGCCCTCGAAACGCAGCAACGACTTCAGGGCCAGCACGGTCAACCAGGCGTCCCGCCGGCAAACCAGCACGTGGACCTCGGCGTCGGCTTCTTCGCCGCTGGCCGCCGGCAACGGCGCAGTGTGTTCCAACTCGCGCAGCGCACGGTGAATCCGCAATTGGTCCCACATGCTGCGCAAACGATAAGGCATCCACCTCGGCATCCGTCAATCACACCAAGAAACTCACACTCAGTCCTCTACACTTAGTCCTCTACACTTAGTCCTCTACACTTAGTCCCCCTACACTTAGTCCTCTACACTCAGTCCTCTACACTCAGTCCTCTACACTCAGTCCCCCTTCACACTCCCGGCTACCTGACTAAGTGCAATGCCCCGTCTACACTCGGTCTTTCTCGAAGGCATCGTTCGCCTCTTTGGCTGTTCGACTAAGTGTAAGCGACTAAGTGTGAAAGACTAAGTGTAAAAGCCCTCCTACACTCCGTCTTTCTCGAAGGCGTCGTTCGCCCCTTTGGCTTTTCGACTAAGTGTAGGCGACTAAGTGTAGAAGACTAAGTGTAATGCCCCCTGCATTCAGTCCCTCTCGAAGGCATCGTTCGCCCCTTTGGCTGTTCGACTAAGTGTAGGCGACTAAGTGTAGAAGACTAAGTGTAATGCCCCCTGCATTCAGTCCCTCCCGAAGGCATCCTTTGCCCCTTTGGCTGTTCGACTAAGTGTAGAAGACTGAGTGCAGAAGACTAAGTGTAAGAGGTGCTCAACACATAGTCCTCTACACTCTCCCAGCTATCCGACCAAGTGCATTCGATTAAGTGCGAATTGATTTTGCGAGTGCAGATAACATGACGGCGATTCGCTGGAGTTGTCTTCTTCCGGCTTCGATTGGCTCGCTGTCATCGGGCTGATTGAGTGAGGCGAGATCGACCAGTGAGGCGCTCTGCACCGTGCACTTGTACGCGATTCCCAAGAAGCGGGCTCGATCGGTCGAGCCGAAGCGCCCGTTGCCTTCGGCGATGTTCAAGGGGATTCCCGTGGAGGTTCGATCCAGTTTGGCCCGCAAATCGGCGCGGCATCGGGAGTCAGCCCGGAGTTTGTCGATCCAAGCCACAAG
>SLEY01000145.1 GCA_007124535.1 Planctomycetaceae bacterium | reverse complement strand
TCGACATCGCGGCAGTCCAGTTCCAAGTGTTCGGGAAAGAGGCCTTCGCTACCCAGAATCTGCACCGTCATCTTGCCCTCCTCCTCCAACTGGGTGATCTCTCGGCGCTTCTTATTGTTCAGGTACGACGCTACCTCGTCGTTCACCCGCACGGTCACTCGGCGGGCACTGGGTTGCTGGCCGGCCAGCATCAGCATGCGAACCACCTCAATGGCCATACTCTCGGCCGTTTT
Organism: Planctomycetaceae bacterium; assembly: GCA_007124535.1. Lineage (GTDB taxonomy): Bacteria > Planctomycetota > Planctomycetia > Pirellulales > Pirellulaceae > SLMF01. The sequence goes on along the minus strand of SLEY01000145.1, from coordinate 6,007 downwards.
CACCACACTTCGACCGCCGCAACAAGGACAGTCGGTGTACACACTGCGTTTCAGACTCGGCCGGACTCGCTGCCGCGTCATCTCGATCAAACCGAAGGGGCTGGTGCGGAGGATTTTGGTGCGGGCCCGGTCGCGCCGCATGGCATCGCGCAGGGCCCGTTCGACCCCCCGGCGATGCTTCTCGCGGCGCATGTCGATAAAGTCATTGACGATCACCCCCCCAAGATCGCGGAGCCGCAACTGGCGGGCGATCTCGCGAGCCGCCACGAGATTCAACTGGTACGCGGCCTCTTCGGCCGAATCGTCGAGCCGAAAACTGCCGCTGTTCACATCGATGGCCACCAAGGCTTCGGTCGGATCGACCACGATCGAACCCCCATTGCGCAGGGGGACCTCGCGTTTGTAAATTCGGCCGATCTCGCCTTCTAACTTGTACTTGTGGAACAGCGGCTCCTTGCCCTCGTACCAGTGCAGCCGATGGACGTGCCGCGGCATGACCAACTGCAGGAACTCGCGCGCCCGCTCGTACGAATCCTGCTCGTCCACAAAAATCGCATCCACGTCCGTCGTGCAAATATCGCGGATCGTGCGGATGATCATGTCGCTCTCTTCATAGATGTCCACCGGCGCCGCGTTCTTCTTCATGCGACGGACCAGCACCTTCCACAGGCGGAGGAGATATGCCAGATCGCGGGACAACTCTTTCTTCGTACGGCCTTGGCCGGCCGTGCGGACAATGAAGCCGAGCCCTTTGGGGGGGTTCAGTTCCAACATGGTGTCGCGCAGCTTCCGTCGCTCGTCGTCGTCGGCGATCTTCCGCGACACGCCGACCCGGCCCAAAGCAGGCATCAAGACCAGGTAGCGTCCCGGGATGCTGATGTAGGTGGACAGGGTGGGGCCTTTGGTGCCGACCCCTTCCTTGATCACCTGGACGAGTACTTCGTCGCCCCTCCGAAAGATATCCTGAATGGGCGGTTTGAACCGCGGGCGGGTCCCCGGTTTGTTCCGCCGGGGGCCTCGCGGGTTCCGGCGATCGCCCGGGTTCCCCGGACCGCGGGAATCCTCCTGATCCCCATTGCCATCGCCCACATCCACGTCGTCGCGTTGCGGGGACGCACCGCCAGCCTCCGCCGGATCGTAGCCGCCCTGGCGAAAGTACTCGGGTTCCACATCGCTGATGTGCAAGAAACCGTTGCGACCCACACCGAAGTCGACGAAAGCCGCTTGGATGCTGGGCTCCAGATTAACTATCTTTCCCTTATAGATATTCCCCACATAGTTATCTTGACTGGCCCGTTCGATGTAAAGTTCCTCAAGGATTCCGTCTTCAATGACTGCAATCCGGCACTCCTCCGGCTGCGAGACATTGATCAACATTTCTTTCTTCATGGATTTGGTTCTCTGCCTGCAAAAATAGACGGTAAGTTAACCCTCGATCTCCACCTCGCTGCGAATCAGAAAGCCGCCCTGGCTCTCGATATCCGTCAGGCCCAGCATTTGGATGACCTCGCGAACGCGAATCCCGCCTTGGGTGTTGGCCACCAGCCGGAATTCGAGCACACCGTGATGAAGATCGAGCTGGTCCAGCGCGGGATTTTTTTCTGGCGGCACAGCGCCGGCGTCCCGTTGGAACCAGTACGATGTTTGTTCTGACAGCAACTCGATACGCCGCTGCAAAGCCGCGTGGCGGGCTGCGGGGATCGGCATGCGATAACTGCTGCGCCGCATCCGTCCCTTGGACTGGCCCGGTTCCAGCACCCGGACCTCGTGGATCGTCAATCCGGCCGGCGCCTGCGATTCGATACGGCGCCGGATCTCTCTGGTTTCTATCGGCCGGCTGAGTTCGAAAACCAACACCTCGTCCCAGCTCTCGATGCCCAGAGCCAGAGCCGAGGGAAAACTCAAGCGAGCCTTGGGATGAAACCCCTGGCTCATCCCCAACGGCAGTTCCGCCCGCCGCAGTAAGCGTTCCCACAGGCGCACCAAGTCCCGGTGGCTGATCATCCGCAGATCGCCTCGTTTGCCAAACCGGACTCGCACCCGTTGTTTCGTCATCCGCCCCCCGAATGGTCGTTTTCTCCGAGGTTCAACTTGGTCAGTTCCGACATCAAATAGGCATTGATGTCCTGCACCCGCGTCATCCCCATCACCTCGGTCGCCACCTGCTGGCATTGCTCCAAGTCGACCCGGCGGCAGATCTGCTTGATCTCCGGGATGCTGCCCGGCGCCACGCTGAACTGGCGCAGTCCGAACCCCAGCAATAACATGGTATACTGCGGTGAACTGCTCATCTGGCCGCAGAGACTGGCCGGAATCCCCGCCTCCAAGGCCACCTGAACCACACGTTGGATCAGCCTTAAAACGGCCGGATTACTGGCCTGATAAAGGTCGTTGACGGCCGGGTTCCCGCGATCGACGGCCAGCGTGTACTGGACCAGATCGTTGGTGCCGAGGCTGATGAAATCGACCTCGTCGATGAAACGGTCAATCAACAAGGCGGCTGCCGGCGATTCGACCATCATCCCCACCAACAACTCGCGATTGCACGGAACCCCCTCGTTGATCAACTCGTCCCGGGCTTCATTCAGCACCTGCTTGGCCCGCACCAGTTCGTCCAGGGTGGTGATCAGGGGGAACATGATGCGCACATTCCCCAACACGCTGGCCCGCAGGATGGCGCGCAACTGCAACCGGAACAGGGGAAGATTGGCCAACGCCAGACGGATGCTGCGCAGCCCCAGGAAGGGGTTCGGATCGGCCAGCTCCGGCGGGGTCGGACTCAGTTTATCCGCGCCCAGGTCCAGAGTTCGAATGACCACCGGCCGGCTGTCCATCGCCGCCACCACCTCGGCATAAGCCTGGTAATGATCCTCCTCCGTCGGCGCAACGGAGGCTCCCAGATACAGGAATTCGGTGCGGTACAGCCCAATGCCCTCGGCGCCCCGCTCGATGCTGACCTGGGCTTCGTGCGGGAATTCGATGTTGGCCATCAGCTGCACATGGATACCGTCACGTGTGACGGCGGGCTTGTCCCGGAGCCCCTTCAGCCGCACGACGGCAGACCGACTCGCCTGCTGCCGCTTGCGATAACGCTGTAACGTCGGGTCGTCCGGCCGCAAGATCACGCGGCCCTCATGGCCGTCGATAATGACTTGATCGCCACCGGACACGTCGAACAAGAAATGCCCGATGCCGACGACGGCCGGGATCTCCAGCCCTTTCGCCACAATCGCCGTGTGCCCGCCAGCGCCCCCCACTTCCGTCCCGAATCCCAAAACGAACTCCGGCTTCAAAGTGGCCGTTTCGCTGGGCGACAAATTATGGGCCAGCAAGACGACGGGCGAGTCGAGCGAAGCGATCTGCTGCCGCTCATGGCCTACCAGACTTTGGAGCAAGCGCCGTTCCAGATCGTAAACATCATGGGAACGCTCGGACAGATAAGCGTTTTCGAATTTTTGAAACGCCCGGGCATAGCCGCGCAGGGTCACGCTCACCGCATACTCGGCCGAGTACTGCTGGTCACGAATCCAGCGTTCCACCTCGGCCTGCAGACGGGGATCCTCCAGCATCTGCAGATGGGCAGCAAAAATTGCTGCATATTGGTCACCCAGTTGAGTGGAAACTGAGTCCCGCGTCTGCTGGATTTCGCCGGCAACGGACTGCAAAGCCTGTTGGAAACGTTGCAGCTCGCCGTCGATCTCCTCGCGCAAAATGTAATGCCGGGGGATGCGAAATCCCTCGTTGTCAATCACCAGCGCTTCGCCGATCGCCACACCCGGCGAAACGGCAATTCCATCTAGTTGCTGCATGGGGTTGTTCGCCCGCCTGCCGCGCCCGTGTGAGCTGTGGTCTGGCGGCCGGGCGGGAAATGCCCGGAACCGCCGCTTGTGGCTCAAACTCCCAAGGGACGTGGCGTTAATCAGGTTCCAGGCCCCGGATTTCTTCCAGGGAGACCATCTGCTCCATCAGCTGCCCCAGTGCTTCGGTCGCTTCGTGGGCATCCTCCCCGCGAGCGACCACCCACAGTTCCGTCCCGGCTTCGGCAGCCAACATCAGGAGGTCCAGGATGCTTTTCCCATTCGCGTGCTGCTCCTCCTTGATCACCTCGATTCCCGCCTGAAACTTGCCCGCCAGTTTGGCGAACTGGTAAGCAGGACGGGCGTGAAGCCCCTGCGGATTCAGGACCGTCACCTTCCTTGTCGAGACATTGTTACGCATCGAATCAGGCCTAAAGCAAAATAGGGGTCCCGGACCCCGCCTTAGTGGGTCTAAAGGTGGTTCAGTTTGTCGTTGTCCGCCTCGTCCAGCAACTGCCGGATGTCCTCGGCCGTGTTGACCTGACGAAGGAACCGGCAAAAGGTGTCATTCCGTAGTTGGCGGGAGATGTTCTCCAACGCCCTCAAATGGTCCCCGGGCCGATCCTGCGGGGACACGAGTAAGAAGAAGATGTTCACCTGCTCGCCGTCCAGGCTGTTGAAATCCAGCCCTTTCCGGCTAATGCCGACGGTGCCAATCAGGCGATCCACACTGGGATGCTTGGTGTGCGGAACCGCCACGCCCCGGCCAATGCCGGTGCTGCCCAACTCCTCACGCACCATCACGGCTTCGATGATGCTGGCCTGGTTCGCCTCCTTGACCGCTCCCGCCTCGCACAAGGCGTGGACCAGTTCTTCGATCACCTCTTGCTTTCCGGTGGCTTGCAAGTCGGCTCGAAGCGCCTTCACTTCAATAAAGTCAACGAATTTCATAACCTGTGTCCTTTCCATGGTAGGTCCACGGCCACTTCCGATACTGCAGAGGAGCCTTCCCGCAGACCCGCCGTTTGGCCGGCTAGTGTTCGTCTTCAGGTTCCTGCCCCAAGGGCAACTCGACGCGACCCAAAGCCTGAGAACGGCGGTCGCGACGCTTGTCTTTGTGCTTGCGCAATTGCTGCTCGACCTTGTGAATCGCACCGTCCAACGCGGCAATGACGCTACTGGACGATTCGGTGGCAATCAAATTGTCGTTGCGCTCGACCGATAGCCGCAATTCGAGCACGGGGTTCTCCCGATGCTCGAGATTCGCTGTCACCTCGATCGCCGACACGCGGTCATACAGCCGACGCAGTTTCTCTACTTTTTCCCGGATCTTGTCCTGCGTGTCCGCACTGAGCTGACCGTGACGTGCCGAAATGTTGATTTGCACGGTGGTGCTCTCCTTCCCCACTTTAACTTTGGAAATGACTCGTATTCTCGTGAACGACCAGGGACGAGGACCGTATTCTACAACCCCTGCCGCTAGGGAACAAATCCAATCTGGAAACGTTGCGTTTCAATGAACGCTCCAGTCTATTCGCTCCCTAGGGAGTCAGAAAAGGGGGCGATCGCGACAGAAAGCAGCTCGACTCCACCCAAATACAGGGGTGCTGGCATTAGAAAAGGTGCTATTTGGGAGTAAGGTCACCACTCTAAGGAGCTTGGTTCTGGCGGTGAATCGTACCGAATTTCGCCGGCGGCCAACCGATCACGCCAGTTGCGGACACTGCCGCGTCGCTGCTCCTCCGTAAGATGTGGCATGTAAAACAGGCTCTTGTCCGTGATCCGGCGAAGGTTTTCGAAAGCCAATACGCGGAGCGTCAGCGATTCGTGCTCCAACAAATCGACCAAAACCTGATCGGCTCCGTCGCGCAACTGCTGATCACGGTATCCGTACAACAACCGGTAGGCCTGCTCGGCAATCTGCGGCTCCAGCGCCTCCAGCGTCTCGCGGATGGCAATCGCCGTCTCCGGTCCGGTCGACAGCAACTGCCGGAGGACAGCGAACTGGGGGCCCCAATGGGCCCGCTGCCGACTGTCCCGAAACTCCCCGATAATGGCATTAAAATCACCCAAATGAGCTAAAGCACTTGCCGCGAGCGAACGGATTTCCGTGCGACGATCCGCCATCCGTTCCTTCAGCGACAGTTGGATCGAACGCTCGGGAACCAGGAAATTGCTCAGCGTAATCGAAGCAGTGCGGTCGATATCGC
>SLEY01000167.1 GCA_007124535.1 Planctomycetaceae bacterium | reverse complement strand
TCGCCGATCCGGCTGCCTTCGATCAGATCGTCGATCAGGTCAAAGCATCGCTGGCGGCTTGAGTCATGGCGTTGGCGGAATTCCTCCAGCAATTGGACGATCTGGCGGCCGCGGCCGATCACGCCTTTGCCGCCGCCGGGGACCCCGAAACCCTGGAAGCGGCGCGGGTCGAGTTCCTGGGCGCCAAACAGGGCCGCTTGAAGTCCGTCCAGAAACAACTGGGCCGGGTCCCCAAAGAAGACAAGCGGGCCGCCGGCATGCGCTTCAACGAAGTCAAAGCCGCCGTCGAAAACGCCTTCCAAGACCGGGCCCAACAGCTGCAGTCCCAGGGCCCGCAACAGGCGGCCGGCCCCCAGTTCGACCCGACCTTGCCCGGAACCCCGCTTTCGTTGGGTCGCCTGCACCCCATCACGCAGACGATCGAAGAACTGAAAGACATTATGGGGCGGCTGGGATTCTCCGTTGCCGAAGGACCGGAAATCGAGGACGAGCGTCACAATTTCGAGGCGCTGAACATCCCTCGCGAACATCCGGCCCGCGATCCACTCGATAATTTCTACATCCACGGGGGATCTGGGTTCCCTCCGTTGTTGTTGCGCAGTCAGACCAGCACCGTGCAGATTCGTGTGATGGAGAACACCCCACCTCCGGTGCGGATCATCTCACTGGGTCGCGTTTATCGCCCGGACACGGCGGATGCCACCCACTACCCCATGTTTCACCAGATGGAGGGGTTGCTGGTTGATCGCCATGTGACCCTGGCGGATTTGAAGAGCGTCCTGCGCTTGTTCGCCGCCAGTTATTTGGGCGGCGACGTCCACATCCGCTTCCGACCTTCGTTCTTCCCGTTCACCGAGCCCAGTGTCGAAGTCGACTTCCACTGGAACGACCAGTGGATCGAATTCGGCGGGGCCGGGATGGTCGATCCGAACGTGCTGCGTGCCGTGGGGTACGATCCTGAGCAGGTGGTCGGGTTCGCCTTCGGGCTGGGCGTCGAACGTCTGTGCATGCGCCGCCACGGGGTCACCGATATCCGGGAATTCTATAAAAACGACGTCCGCTTTCTGCACCAATTCTAAACATGATCGTCTCCTGGAACTGGCTGAAGGATTACGTGGACCTGACGGTACCGCAGGACCGGTTGGTCGAGCGGTTGTCGATGGCCGGACTGAACCACGAAGACACGGTCGCGGTCGACCAGGACTGGGCCATTGATCTGGAAATCACCAGCAATCGACCGGATTGCCTGGGCCACATCGGGGTGGCCCGCGAGATCGCGGTGCTCTTGGATCAATCCCTGCGGATTCCCGCCGTCGATGTGCCGGCGAACGGTCCGCCCATCGGCACGTTGACCCGGGTCACGATTGAATGCTCTCAACTGTGCCCGCGTTATACGGCACGCCTGCTGCGAGGCGTGGCGGTGGGGCCCAGTCCGACCTGGCTGGTCGAAAGGCTGCAGACGTTGGGGATCACGTCGATCAATAACGTGGTGGACGTCACGAACTACGTGATGATGGAGTGCGGCCAACCGCTGCATGCCTTTGATTTGGCCAAGCTGGCGGGACCGCGAATCATCGTTCGGGAAGCTTTGCCCGGCGAAAGGTTCCTGGCCATCAATCATAAGCAATATGATCTGCAGCCCGGAATGTGTGTCATTGCCGATGCCCAGCAGGCCGTGGCGCTGGGCGGCGTGATGGGCGGTGCGGACACCGAAGTGTCGGCTTCCACCACCGATCTGCTGATCGAAGCGGCCGATTTCGCCCCCTTGTCCATCCGGACCACAGCTCGAACCCTGGCCTTGCACAGCCCCTCGTCGTACCGGTTCGAACGAGGGGTGGATCCGGTCGGTGTGGATTGGGCCAGCCGCCGATGCTGCCAGTTGATCCTGCAATTGGCGGGCGGAGAGATGGCCGAAGGCGTGTTGGACGTAGGCCAACCGATTCCGATTCGGGAACCGATCGTCCTTCGGCTGTCCCAGCTCCCCCGGGTATTGGGCATCGAAATCACCTCGGACGAGGTGCAACGCATTTTGGCAGCACTCGGCTGCGAAGTCGGGTCGCCAGGGGCGGCCGAAATCTTGTCGACGCCACCCAGTTGGCGAGCCGATTTGACTCGCGAGATCGATTTGGTCGAGGAGGTGGCGCGGATCCATGGCTACGATCAGATTCCCGAAGATGTGGGGGTCCCGATGGCGCCTTCGCATCGCCGAAATGACGATCGGGTGCAGGACCGCGTGCGCGGCGTGCTGCTCGCCGCGGGCATGCACGAAGCGATGACGGCCAGCATCGTGCCGGCCGAGTGGATCGAACGCTTCTCGCCCTGGACTGACCACCCGCCATTGCAGTCCAGTACGCCGATGTTGCAGGGGGCGGACCGGCTGCGGACCAGTTTGGTGCCCAGCTTGCTGGCCGCTCGGCAGGTGAACCAAGCGTTGGGCAATCGGGTGGTTGAGTTGTTTGAGACCGCGCGCTTGTACCTGCCAGAGCCGGGGCAACTCCCCCGAGAGCAATGGACGCTCGCCTTGACCAGTGGGGGTGACTTCTACCATCTTAAAGGGGTTATTCAGGCGATTCTCGAGGCTCTACGGCCCGTCGCCCGCCTGCAAGTCCTCGACACGGACGAACCGTTGTTCGATTCGGCCGGCGGTTCCGCCCGGTTGGAACTGGACGGCCAGTTGCTTGGTTTCCTGGGGCAACTCTCGCAGGCCGGTTGCAAGCAATTCGGGTTGCGGAGTCCCGCGACGGTCGCCGAACTGGACCTTTCTCTTTTGGCTGCCACCGCGCGGCTCGTGCCTCAGCATACCGAGCAGAGCCCTTATCCACCTATCGAACGGGATTTGAATCTCGTGGTCGATGAAACCCTCCGCTGGGCCGCTTTGGCGAGTACGGTCGAGCAGTCGGTTGGTGAATATCTGGAGCATCTGAGTTACCAGGAAACCTATCGCGACCCGCGTAGGGATGGGCCGGAAAAGAAACGCTTGCTATTTTCGATCACCCTCCGTTCGTCGCAGCGCACGCTGACGAATGAAGAGGCGGATCAAATTCGGGAAAACGTGGTCCAGGCGTGCCGTCAGCAGCATGGCGCCGTGCTCTTGGGCGCCTGATCAAGCAGGAGTGAGGTTGCCGTGAATCATCATCGTGAACTACAAGAGTGGGTGGAGGAGATGGCTCGGATGTGCGAGCCGGACCAGATCGTATGGATCGACGGTTCCGAAGAGGAAAAAGAGCGTTTGACGCAGGAAGCCGCGTCGACAAACGAGATCCAACTCTTGAATCAGGAAAAGCTGCCCGGGTGCGTGTATCACCGGACGGCGACCAACGATGTCGCGCGGACCGAGCATCTCACGTACATCTGCACCAGGTCGGAAGAAGACGCGGGGCCGAACAACCGGTGGATGTGTCCCGAAGAGGGGTATCGCCGCGCGGGCGAGATCTTGCAGGGTTCGATGCGTGGTCGAACGATGTATGTCATCCCCTTCTCGATGGGGCCTGTCGGTTCGCCGTTCAGCAAGATGGGGGTCCAGCTGACCGATAGCATCTACGTGGTCCTGAACATGCGGATCCTCACGCGCGTTGGACAGGACGTATTGGAGCAGTTGTGCCAGGAGGGCGAGTTCACTCGGTGCTTGCATGGCAAGGCGGAGTTGGACGTCGATCGGCGGCTGATCTTGCACTTTCCCGAGGACAATGCGATATGGAGTGTCGGATCGGGCTACGGCGGCAACGCCTTGCTGGGCAAGAAGTGTCTGGCCCTGCGGATCGCCAGTTGGCTGGGTCTCCGGGAGGGTTGGTTGGCCGAGCACATGCTGATTATGGGGATTGAGGACCCGGAAGGCCGGATCGAATACGTGGCCGCCGCGTTCCCCAGCGCTTGTGGCAAGACGAATCTGGCCATGATGGTTCCTCCGGAGGGTTTGCGGGTCAAGGGTTATCGGATCTGGACGGTTGGCGACGACATCGCCTGGATGTGGATCGATTCGGACGGCCAGTTGCGGGCCATCAATCCGGAGACCGGCTTCTTTGCGGTGGCGCCGGGGACGAGTGAGGCGACCAATCCGAACATGATGAAGACGATCGAGCGGAACACGATCTACACCAACGTGGTGCTGACCGACGAGGGGACGGTATGGTGGGAAGGCAGCGGCATGGAGCCACCCAAGGAGGGCTGGGACTGGCGTGGCCATCGCTGGACGCCCGACACGAAGGACGAGGAGGGCCAGCCCGTATTGGGAGCGCATCCGAACAGCCGCTTCACGGCCCCCTTGGCCCAATGTCCTTCCCACTCGTCGCGTACGGAGCACTTTGACGGCGTGCCGATTTCGGCGATGGTCTTTGGTGGTCGGCGGGCCCGGTTGGCCCCGTTGGTGTATCAGGCCTTCGATTGGGAGCACGGCGTGTTTGTGGGGGCGACGCTGGGTTCGGAGCGGACGGCGGCCCAGTATGGCCAGCAGGGCGAGGTGCGCCGGGATCCGATGTCCATGCTGCCCTTCTGCGGCTACCACATGGGCGATTACTTCAAGCACTGGCTGGAGATGGGCCGGCAGATGAGTCGCCCGCCGAAGATCTTCCATGTGAATTGGTTCCGACAGGACGAGGACGGCAATTTCCTTTGGCCCGGTTTCGGCGAGAATCTGCGGGTGATCGAGTGGATCCTGAGTCGTGCCCGCGGCGAGGGGGATGCGGTCAAGACGCCGATCGGCTACGTTCCCACGCCGGAGAGTTTGGACCTGACGGGTCTGGACCTGGTCCCGCAGGATTTGGAGAAGCTGACGTCGATCGACCGGGAGGCCTGGTATCGGGAGACGGAGGAAGTGGCCGCTTTTTTCCAAAAGTTCGGTGACCGTTTCCCCCGGGAAATGTGGGACAAGTTGGAAGGTTTGCGTCTGCGGTTGCGATCCGCCATTTCGCTGCTGCCGCCCGGGACCGAGCTGCGCCCGCTGGCCTCCGAGTTGAACGAGGTGATCGAGCGGGAGAACCCGCACATCTACGGCCTGTTGTCGGATTTGGGCAAGCGGCTGTACTTCCCCAAGGGGATCCTTGCGCAGAGTGCCGAAGCCAAGGAGAAGGCCAGTCGCTGCAATGCCACGGTCGGGATCGCCCGCGAGGGCGGCGAGCCGATGCACCTGAAGTCGATCATGAAGTACTTGCAGGAGCTGGGCCCGGCCGGCGCCCTGCCCTACGCCCCGGCCCTGGGCCGCAAGGACTTGCGCGAGGCATGGCGGCAGCATCTGCTGGATGTCAATCCCAGCTTGAAGCCAGGTGGGTTCTCCACCCCGATTGTCACTGGCGGAATTACCCACGCACTCAGCCTGGTTGCCGATCTGTTCGTCGACCGCAACGACATGGTACTGGTCCCGGACAAGTTCTGGGAGAATTACGAGCTGTTGTTCGGAGTCCGTTATGGGGCCCAGATGGCCACGTTCCCCTTCTTTACGGCCAGCGGCGGTTTCCATTTGGAAGCCTTCCGCCAGGCGCTGGCCACCCGGGCTGGCAGCTGGAAAACGATCCTCGTGCTGAACTTTCCCAACAATCCCACCGGATATTTGCTCTCGCAGGGCGAGGCGGACGAGATGACGGGCCTGTTGCGGGATGCGGTCGAGGACGGCCGCGATCTGGTGGTCGTGACCGACGACGCTTACTTCGGCCTCTCCTACGATGAAAACGCCCTGCGGGAATCGCTCTTCGCCCGCTTGGCCGGATTGCACGAACGGCTGTTGGCGGTGAAGGTGGACGGGCCGACCAAGGAGCAGTTCGTCTGGGGTTTCCGTACCGGCATGCTGACCTTCGGCGCCCAAGCCTCACACAGCGCCGGCGCCCTGTACCAAGCGTTGGAACGCAAGGTGGCCGGGGCCATTCGCAGCGGGGTGTCCAATTGCTCGCAGCCCGCCCAATCGATCCTGGCCCGGGCGATGGCCGATCCGGAGTTGCCGGACCAGCAGGAGGAGAAGCGGAAGATCCTGGAAGCCCGCGCCGACAAGGTCCACGAGGTCTTGGGCTCGCCCGATTTTGCCGACGTTTGGGAAGCCTATCCCTTCAACGCCGGCTACTTCATGTGCGTCAAGCTGAAGGGCGTCTCCGCGGAGACGTTCCGAAAGCACCTGTTGGCCAAGTACGGGGTGGGCGTGATCGCGGACGGCGAGCATGACATCCGCTTCGCATTCTCCTCCGTCGAGGAGGCGGAAGTCCCGGAGTTGTTCGCCACGATGGCCCAAGCCGCCCGCGAGCTGCTGGCCGACCGCGGCTGACCCCT
>SLEY01000267.1 GCA_007124535.1 Planctomycetaceae bacterium | reverse complement strand
TTTCGAATCAGCAAGGACGTTTTCACCTGATGTGGATCGATACGCACACCCATTTGGATGACAATCAATTCGATTCGCAACGAGCCCGGGTTGTGGCGCGGGCGCAGCAGGCTGGGGTCGTGGCGATGCTGGCCGTCGGCACCACGGCGGATTCCAGTCAGACGTGTGTGGATTTGGCTGGGCGGTTCGATGCGGTCTTCGCCGCGGTGGGAATTCAACCGAACCATACGGAGCAAGCGGAGCCGGACGATTGGGAGCGCATCGTGCGGTTGAGTGGTGAGGACCGCGTGGTGGCGGTGGGAGAGACGGGACTGGATCGCTACTGGGATTACAGCCCCTGGGCGGTGCAACAGGATTACTTTGACCGTCACATCCGTTTGGCCCAACGGCGGGATTTGCCGCTGATCATTCACATGCGGGACTGCGAGCGGGAGACGGTTGCGATGTTGGAAGCGGCCTCAGGCCGCCACACTTTGCGGGGCGTGATGCATGCGTTCACGGGTTCGGCGGAAACCGCGGCACGCTGCATCGAGTTGGGCCTGCACGTGAGTTTCGCCGGAATGGTGACTTACAAGAAATCCGAGGAGTTGCGGGCGGTAGCTCGCGAGATACCGGCCGAGCGATTGTTGCTGGAAACGGACTGTCCGTATCTGTCACCGCACCCGCAACGGGGGCAGCGTCCCAATGAGCCCGCACTGATCGTGCATACCGCTTCCTGCCTGGCCGAAGTTCGGGGCGTCGATCTGGCCACATTGGCGGCTCAAACGACGGAAAATACTCGCCGACTGTTCCGAATCTGACGTTTCCCCCGCCCGCTAGCGGTATTGAGCAGCTCGCTCGGCCAGCAACCCGGCTCGACGATCGTTGCCCAACTGCCGTTCCACCCCCGCCAACTGGTCGTATCGCTCGGCCAGTTTCCGGTCGATGAGCTGCTGGAAGGCGTCCACTTCGTCGGTCTTTTCGGCCAGCTCGAACAGATCGGGGACCAGCAGGTACCACCCGTCTTCCGCCAGTTTCTGAATCTCGACCCACAAGATGCGGGCCAATTCGCGGTTCTCTTGCGTCCATTGCTGCCAGACCAGGTTCCCGGTGGATGTCCGTGCGTCCAAATAGACAGCGAGGATTTCCGCGTCTCCCGAAAAAGTCGGCCGTCCGGCCTGATGAGCGCGCACCAGATCCCAGCGGGGCGCCGGTTCCGAGTTCTGCGAAACCAGGAATTCCTGGCGGATCAGGGATTCCAGATCGTTTGTGGTCACTTGGCGGACCACCGGAGCCACCTGAATCCGCAGGAGGGGAATCTGGTAATAGGCGAACGAGCGGCGTTCGAATGTGGTCGGCGAAAACTCCTCGCCACGTATGTGACCCAAGAAATGCGTGGTCAGATAGACGGCAGCCAAACCGCCGAGAATCGCCAGACCCCAGCGTATCCAGCGCGGCCTTTTCGCTCGGTCTGCCGGCTCTGCTTCCGCGTTGCGAGGCGTCCCGCCGAGGTTCGGCCCTTCCCAGACCGGCCGATTGGGGGAACGATTCATAAGAAAACTCCTTTCGCCTGGGGCCGTGGTTTCATTTTCCCGGCATCGGTCGAGCAGGCAACCCGCGGGTCCTTTCCCGCCGGGCAGCCAACCAGTAAGATTCTTCGTGCCAGATTCCGTGTAACCATCATTCGACCTCCTATCTCGGCCGGGTTTTGCCCGAGCCCGTGCCTACCCCCCTCGTATGACTGCCCCATGTCGTGTGACATCACGTTTTGCGGCACATCGTCGCTTCCAGCCGCGAGGCGCAGGACTTCAGGCCCTGGACTCGACGCCCACGGTGTTGAGCAATGCTCGTCGTCGGCTGTGGTTGTCGAAATGGCAACCAACATCCGTGGCCCGCGCGCAGGGTACGCGGCGGGATCACCGCTTGCAACGTCTGGAATCGATTCTTTTTCTGGCACGTGAACCGTTGACGACCCGCCGCCTCAGCCAATATGCTAACCTTGCCGACGGAACTGAAGCTCGGACCTTGATTCGTCGATTAAACGACTTGTACGATAGCAACGGTCAGGCCTTTCGCGTCGAACGGGTGGCCGGTGGCTACCAACTGCTGACCCGGTCTGCCTTTGTCGGCTGGGTTCGGCGACTGGACCACGTGCCCCCGGAAACCCGTTTGTCGGCGCCGGCGCTGGAAACGTTGGCCGTCGTCGCTTACCGCCAACCGGTGATGCGAGCGGAGGTCGAGGCGATTCGAGGTGTGAGTTGCGGCGAGATACTGCGGCAATTGATGGAGCGGGAATTGGTGCGGATTTCCGGACGTAGCGAAGAGTTGGGCCGCCCCTACCTGTATGCCACCACGCGGCAGTTTTTGCGAATGTTCGGACTTGATCGGCTGGATAACTTGCCTCAAGTTCCAACCATGCAGCCCGAGGCCGAAAACGGGAACGGGGTGTCGAGTGAAAATGGTTGTTTTCGTCCACCCACTGGCGGTGAAACCAAAGGTGACCAACAAAAGGAGGATTCGAGTATGCCACTTGTGACACTGTCGGGAATGGACCACGAAACCTGCCCGCAACTCCTGGCTGACGCCGGTCAGGACTTGGTTGTGGAGGAGCAACCGGCTCCCAGCGATCTCGGCGACGCCGCAGAACCACCTTGCGTGGAGGGCGAGGCGCTGGAAGAACAGGCCTTCGACGATCCGGACGACGACGAGGATCTGGATGACGATTTCGACGACGACGATCTGGACGACGACGACGACGAGGATGACCTTTACGACGAGGACGACGACCTGGACGAGGACGACGATCTGGATGACGAAGAGGATGAATGGGAAGAAGTCGACGATGATGACGACTGGGAGGACGACGAAGAAGACGATGATTGGGAGGAGGACGAAGATGATGACGACGACGACTGGCCCTGAACCGGCGCCGTCGCTGGGGAACCATCGCGTGGCAGAACCGCGCGCCCGCGCGGCGGAACCGCGCGCCCTGTCATGGTGGCGCCCCTCGTAAACGTCCGATCAGATCATGGGCAGCACGCGCAGCCCCAGTTCGTCCAACTGCCGCCCGTCAACTTCGCCCGGGGCCTCGGTCATCAAGTCCATGGCCCGTTGCGTTTTCGGAAAGGCGATGCACTCGCGAATGCTGTCCCTTCCGGCGAACAGCATCACGCAACGGTCAATTCCCAGCGCGATCCCGCCATGAGGCGGTGCGCCGTACTGGAGGGCTTCCAGCAGAAAACCGAAACGCTCTTTTGCCATTTCCGGGGGGATGCCGAGCAGGTCAAAAACCCGTTGTTGCAGTCGGCTATCGTGAATCCGGATCGTCCCGCCCCCCGCCTCCGAACCGTTGATCACCAGATCGTAGGCCTGCGCACGCGCCCGTTCCGGTTCGGTTTCCAGCAATCGCAGATCCCGGGGGCGCGGCGCGGTGAAGGGATGATGCATGGCCACCCAACGCTGGTCCTCTTGATCCCGCTCGAACATGGGGAATTCGACAACCCAGGAACAATGCAATTGGGCCGGGTCATAGCACTTCAACTCGCTTCCCAACCGTTTCCGCAGGCCGGCGAGCGCCTTGCACGTGATTTCCCAGCGGTCGGCCACGAACAGCAGCAGGTCCCCCGGGGACGCCTCCATTCGCTCAGCCAAATTGGCTAACCAAGATTCACTAAAATTCTTGGCGATGGGCGACCAGAGTTTCCCGTCGGGCTCCACACGGAACCACGCCAGACCGCGTGCCCCGAAATCCTGCTTGACGTACTCGGTCAGTTCATCGATGCGTTTTCGCGAGAATTGCGGAGCCGCACCCTGGGCGTTCAGGCCTCGAACATAGCCCCCCGTGTCGGCTGCCTGACGAAAGACACGAAAATCGCAGACTCCCGCCAGATCGGTGCAATTCACCAGTTCCATCCCGAAACGCAGGTCCGGTGCGTCATGACCGAAGCGTTCCATCGCGTCATCGTAGGTCATGCGGGGCAGGGGCAGGGCCAAGTCGATCCCCAGAATGTCTTTGGCCAACCGCGCGATCAGGCCATCGATGATGCCGATCACGTCATCGGCGTCGACAAAGGACATCTCCAAATCCAACTGAGTGAACTCCGGCTGGCGGTCGGCGCGCAAGTCCTCGTCGCGGAAACAGCGGGCGATCTGCACATACCGGTCGTAGCCCGCCACCATCAGGATTTGCTTGTAGAGTTGCGGCGATTGTGGTAGAGCGAAAAAGCGGCCGGGAAACACTCGACTGGCCACCAGATAGTCCCGGGCGCCTTCGGGCGTGCTCCGCCCGAGGAAGGGCGTTTCCACATCGACGAACTGCTTTTCCGCAAAATAGGCCCGAATGATCTCCAGCATGCGGCTTCGCAACAACAGGGTCTCTTGCATCTGAGGGCGACGCAGGTCCAAATACCGGTACTTCAGCCGCAAATCCTCGTTCGGCATGTCCGCTTGACCCGGAGTAAAAGGAGGGGTTCGACTCTTGTTCAACACCTCCAACTCTTCGATGCGGACCTCGACCTCGCCCGTCGGCAGCTTGGAATTGACGGTTCCCGGCGGCCGAAGCTCGACTCGCCCCACCACACGAACCACGTCCTCGGATCTCAAGCGGCTGGCCGCCTCGACCAACAAGCCACCCCCCTCCGGACTGGCAACGACCTGCGTCTTTCCATAGCGGTCGCGAAGGTCCAAAAATACGGCTCCCCCGTGGTCCCGGGCACTATCGACCCAGCCACAAAGACTGACAGATTGGCTGATGTGTTCGGCGCGCAACTGGCCACAGGTATGAGTTCGCAACAAAGTCCGTCTTCCCGTGATTTCAAGTAGGCTGGCTCGGAGCGTTGGAAAGCGAACATTCTAGCGGCCAGAACGGTCGGCGCAAAGGTTCACCCGACCGATTCGTGGAGAAGAAAAGCGTGCGGATACTAGGACTTGCGGGCCAGTTGCTCGAAGCGGCCGAAAATCATCCGCCCCGCACTGGTCTGCAACACGCTGGTTACCGTCAAAACAACCAATTTGCCCACGTGGTCGCGAGCGTTTTCCACAACGATCATCGTACCGTCGTCCAAGTAACCCACACCTTGGCCCACCTCTTCACCCACCTTGACAATCTTGACTTCGACCCTTTCCCCCGGCAGAAACACCGGTTTCAACGCGTTCGCCACCTCGTTCAAATTCACCACGGGCACATTGTGCAAACGGGCCACTTTGTTCAAATTAAAGTCCCCCGTGACCACCTTCCCCTCCAAGGTCTTGGCCAACAACACCAGCTTCATGTCCACGGGTTGAGCTGCCAAGTCGGGGTGCTCGCGATCATAGATCTTCAATTCCACATTCTGGTTGTTCCGCAGCCGATTGAGTACATCCAAGCCGCGGCGCCCACGCGCGCGTCGCATCTTGTCGCCGCTGTCCGCGATGCTCTGTAACTCCGCCAACACAAAACGCGGCATGATCAGCGGATTGTCCAAGATGCACGTGTCTGCCAAATCGGCAATCCGCCCATCAATCACCACACTGGTGTCCAAGATGTACGGTTTCACTCCTTTGACCTCTTTGGCAAACTCAATATAGGGGATCACGAAGCGAAAATCATCCTTGGTCTGCATTAACAAACTGATACAGCTGTAGCAGACCACCATCCCTACTACAAGAATGATCTTTTCACTGTAAGGGTTGGCCTGAAGAAGGGGCGTCAATGCCACCCCGATGACGTAGGTCAAAAACAGCCCGACCAGAGCGCCGAAATAAACCGCCGAAATGATGTCCAATCGTTTTCGGGGCACCAACACATCGATGGCCAGCACGATGGTGGCGATCGTAATCACGCCGATGAAGTCCACCCAGGGATACTCGGAGCGAAACTGTTCGCCGGTGATCAGCAGGGTCGCCAGCCCAGCCGCTACCATCAAGAACACGAGACGCAGGATAATCAATGCCATAAGAACAATCCCTTCGACTGGCCGTTAAGCCAATGACGCGACGAGGATTCACAGAAACCAATACATCAATCCATTATACCTACCTCGAACGGTCAAGATCTACACCCGGCCCCGCAAACCCGTCGCACAGGGGGTTGGCAAAAGAAACGAAAAAGGGGTGGAACGCGAAAACTGCGACCCACCCCTTTTCTGATGGCACCGATACGCTTCACGAACTCGATCAGCGGCTTGCAAGTTGACCGATTTCTCCGTAACCGACCTCCGCCACCATCTGACCGACGTAAGCGCGATCTTCCTGACTCAAACGTCGCATCGGTACCGTGGTCGTGGCACCGTTGT
>SLEY01000387.1 GCA_007124535.1 Planctomycetaceae bacterium | reverse complement strand
GACTCGATGTACTCGATGTTCAACTCCTTCCGCTGACTGATCGGCACTTCGGTCGGATCGGGAACCTGCCCGGGCTCAATCCCCTCCGTTCGCGGGAGGGCGCGATTGATGGCTTTCAGCAATTCCAACCAGAGCAGACGGCGATCCGAATCGCCCGACAACTCGTTGCCCAAAGCGACCAACTCCTCCAGCCGCTGGACCCGTCTTTGATCCTCCTGATCGAACTGGCTGCTCATCGTCTGGACACTACTGACGTCCGACATGGCTTGTTCCCAAGTCAACTCGCCATGCTGCATCCCCGGATGGACCTTGTACCACTCATTGTATTCGAAGAAGAAATTCACGGCAAAAGCCAGCATCAAGGCGGCCGCCGTGGCCACCGCCCAGGGCTTCTTGGCCCGGATCAGCCGCTGGGTGGCGATCTCCTTCGGCAGCAGATTCGTCGCCAACTGGCCTTGCCCCAACCCCTGCAGGCAGAGACCGTAACATAGCCCGAAAGCATGCATGTTCTCCTTGAATTGCGGGGAACTCAGCACGCTGGAACCCGTCAAGCGGGCGGCCCAGGCCGCCTGATCCAAATCGACCAGCGAGTAACCCAGGTTCTTGGCCAAATACTGCTGCAAACCGGGCAATTTCACGGCGTTGCCCATCACCAGAATGCCGCCGATCTGCGCCCGGCGATCAATGTTCTGGAAGAACCCGATCGAGCGCTGCACTTCGGTCAACAAATCGTTGAATACGGGCCGCATCGCCTGAACCACCGCCTTGGCATCCTCCGCGTCGCGGACGTTCCGCTTCAAATGCTCGGCCTTGGCAAACGTCAACTTCAATTCTTTGGTCAACTGCTTCGTAAAGTGATTCCCCCCCAACGGAACATTACGTTGCCACACTCGAAAGCCGTTGGTGACCACCAGATCGGTGGTGTCGGTTCCCAGATTCAGCACAACATAGGAATCGGGCGGAGCATCGGCATCGTAAATCTCCTGCTCCAATTCCTCGGTCAGCAGGTTGAAGGTGACGAAGTTATAGGCGCACAGCGGGGCCAACTGCAGATGATGGACCTCGACGTCCGCTTCCAGAAACGGTTGCAGGACTTCATAGACCTGGTCCCGCTTCATGGCGAACAACCCGATTTCCGCTTCCATCAGGAAGCCTTCTTCTTCAATCGCTCCCCCCATTAGCTGGTAATCCCAGATTACGTCATTTAAGGGGAAAGGGATTTGCTGGCGGGCTTCGAAACGCACGATTTCGGGCAACCGCTTCGAATCGACGGGAGGCGGTTGAAAGAATCGGGCGAGTCCATTCTGGCCGGGGACGGACACCGCGATTTCGTCGCCTCGGACATTGTTCCGCGAAAGGAACTGCGCCAACGCCTCGCGGATCAGTTCCTTCGGATTCGCATCCGGTTGGCTCAGGATCTTCGGGTGTTCAATATAGTCAAATGCAGTGGCAACCAGCTTTTGTTCGGACGGATCGTACTCGCACCGCAATGCTTTCAAGGCACACTGGCCGATGTCGATCCCCCATACGCCTTTTGTCGATGGCATGAGTCAACCTCGAAAAGGTCTCTCGGATGTAGTGAAATGCCGCCCCCACCAGCGGTAATTTCCCGGGTCAAGGTTCCAAGACAAGATCATCAGCCCCCGTGGGAAACCGGACTGTCGCGCCCACTGCCTGTCTCTAGTGTACCGGTACCTGATGAGCGGTGTCAATAAAACCCCTCCAAAACTCCAAATCGCTCTTCAACCATCCGGTCGTTCGAACAGGTACACTCGACTGACGCTGCCAGACAAGCTATGGTGGTACTCGTTGTTCCAGGCCCTTTTTAATCCTTCGTCAATTATAGAACGATGAAATACGAAGATCTGATAATCTTGCTGCCCTGCCACAGTCTCGAGGATTTTCCTACGCATCATGAGGGGGATGATGCAGCGGGGTTGCTTGCCGGCTGGACGGCGCTCTGGCATCCGGCACTGATCGCCAACGCCCAAGCCATGCCACGCTGGTTTCGTGCCAGTTCCCCCCCTCAAGATCTCAAGAATCGGCTGATCGTGGTACCGGGGGTGAGTCTGCCCGAGTTGCCCGCCGACTTTTCGCAACGAGCCGAGCAAAATGACGCCTGCCTGATCTGCGAATCCACTCGCCGAACCAAGATCTTGGAACAAGCGCTGGCACGCTTGGACCCCGCAGATTGCGAAGTCGATTCCGACTTGGCCGCCGACTTCCTGGCCCTGGGCTATTGCTACCTTCAGGTGGAACTGCTCACGCGACAAATGCGCTATTCCAGTAATCTGGACGAAATCCACTTCCAAGACCAACTGCTAACCGCTGCCAAATCGGCCTGCTCGGGTGATCTCGAAACGGCTCGAGAACGCTTGACCGCCTGCTTTGACACGTTGGCTCAGGAGCGCGATCACTATTATCCCGTCGATGCGTGTGTGCTGGACCTGACCTTGGTCGCCTCCACGACCTTGGGGCGGCCGCTCCGCGAGCAGTTGGACGCTGCGGTCCCCACGAATCTGCTGCTTTCGGCCGAACTGCTGGAGCAAATGGCGGAAAAGGAACCCGACACTTTGGCTGCCTTGAAACGGGGCTTGGAGGAAAAGCGGGTCGGCCTGATTGGGGGTGAGTACCATGAACGGCGGTTGCCCCTGCTGTCGTGCGAATCCATTCGCCATGAATTGCTGCAGGGCTTGGCCCGGTACGAGGCCCTGCTCGGCTGCCGCCCTCGCGTGTTCGGCCGCTGGCGGTTCGGGTTCACGCCGATGCTACCCCAGATTTTGCACAAATGCGGATTTCTGGGGGTTATTCATGCCACGATGGACGAGGGCGGGTTCCCCGAGGGGACGCAGAGCAAGATTCGCTGGGAAGGCTGCGACGGGACCACCGTGGATGCGATCGCCCGCCCCCCGCTGGATGCCAATCGGCCCGCCTCCTACCTGAACTATGCGATCAAGATGGGCGAAGCGATGGATATGGACCATGTGGCCAGCGTTTGCTTGGCTCATTGGCCGGGGCAAATCAGCGACGGCTACCAGGATCTCCGCCGCACCTCGCGCTACGGCTCCGCGCTGGGCAAGTTCACGCTGGTCGAGGCTTATTTCAACGAGACGGATATGCCCGTGCACCAGGATCGCTTTCGCCTGGACCAATACCGGGCGGCCTATTTGAAACAGGCGGTGGCCGAGGAGCGACCGGACCCGATCTCTTCGTGCATGCGGTATTGGCAACGCCGCGAATCGGCAGAAGCGGCTCAGACGATCGAGACCTTGACGCAACTGGTGGCCGGGCGCCGCGAGACCCCGGACGGAGAAGCCGAAATCGCCCAATGCCTGCACGCCATCGAGGCGGGTGGCGACGAAGAGCAATCGGCGGGGGAAACGCCCCCGGCGGGGGAAACGCAACCGGCGGGGGAAACGCCCCCGGCGGCAGAGCGGGTCCGCCAGGTGGCGGTCGCCCGGTTTGCAGATCGCTTGCCACGATACGACCAGCCAGCCCAGACGGGATATCTGGTGGTCAATCCGCACAGTTTTGTGCGACGTCTGGGGGTGGAAATGCCCCGGTTGACGAGTCTTCCGGCCATCGAAGGTCCGGTCTACGCCGCGGCCGCGACGGCCGACAACCGCTATGTTGTGGTCGACGTCCCCCCCAACGGTTTCGTGTGGATCGCGCCGGCGGAAACCAAACCTTCGCGTTCGCACAACGATCCGCCGATGGCCGAGGATTGTCTGTTGCGAAACGAGTTTTTCGAGGTGCTGATCGACCCAGCTACCGGGTGCTTGCGGGCGATTCGCGAGTACCATTCACGAAATAACCGGATGTCCCAGCAACTGGGCCTGCGACTGGGTGCGCCCCGGGCCCGATCGAAGGATCTGCCGGCGGAAGATCAAGTGGCTCAGATGTATTCGGTGATGGTCGCCGATTCGGTGAAGACGACGCTCAGCACGCCGGTGGTGGCCGAAATCGTGGCTCGCGGCCGTCTGTGCGACCAGCAGGGGAATGACGTGGCTCGGTTCCAGCAGACCTACCGCTTGTGGCGGGGGAGCCGGGTGCTGCAGTTGGAGATCGATTTGGAACCGGGCCGCGACTGCCAGCCGGCGGCTTGGGATTCCTACTACGCCGCCCGGTTCGCCTGGGCCAGCGAGGCGTCGGATCTACGAAGGGGGATCAACCTGACTCGGCATCCGAGTTCCGCGAAACGGTTCGAAGCGCCGTTGTACGTCGAGCTGGACGACGGATCGGCCCGGACCACGATTTTGACCGGGGGTCTTCCCTTTCACCGCCGGATCGGGATGCGGATGCTGGACAGCCTGTTGGTGACGCGTGGCGAGTCCTGCCGTCATTTTCGTCTGGGGATCGGTGTGGAGTTGAAGAATCCGCTGCAGGAAGCCCTGGCGCTGCATTCGCCGGCCGATACGGTGTTTCAAACCGCCGCTCCTCCCACCCCGCACACGTCCGGCTGGCTGTTCCATCTGGATGCCCGCAATGTCATGGCAACGCACTGGGAACCGTTGCTGGAGGATTCGACGACCAAGGGCTTTCGTGTCCGGTTGTTGGAAACGATGGGACGCTCGGGCCAGCTGACGCTGAGTGCTTTTCGGCCGATCAGCCATGCCCGGGAACGGAGTTTGGATGGCGCCCCGATGAATGATTGTGCTCTGGACGACGGTTGCGTGAAGCTGCGGATGGCAGCCCATCAATGGACCGAGGTCGAGGCGCATTGGTAGGCATCGGTGAGGGAAATGCCGGGCCGCTGCGGAAGCAACGGGATGGGTTGAGCCGATTGCAGGAGGACCTTCATGGCCTCGGACCCGCTGGACTGGATCGACGACAAACTGGCAACGCTGGAGCGCAGTGGCCTGCGCCGCCGTTTGGCGACGCGGCTGGGGCCGCAACGGGTGCTGCTGGAGCCCCGTGACGAGCGGCCGTTGGTCAATTTCGGTTCGAACGACTACCTGGGCTTGGCGGCGCAAAGGTTGGGGACGGCGGTCCGCCGTTCGCTGGACCAGACCGGCTGGGGAAGCGGAGCCAGTCCGCTGGTGACCGGCCGCGGCGAATGGCATGCCCGGCTGGAACGGGAGTTGGCCGTGTTCGAAGGCACCGCGGCCGCCCTGCTCTTTCCCAGCGGATTTGCGGCGAATTTCAGCACGCTGGCCGCCTTGATCGGGCCGCGCGATGCGGTCTTCGGCGACGCCCGCAACCATGCCAGCATCCTGGACGGCTGCCGCCTGTCCGGCGCCCGCTGGTTCACCTACCCGCACGGCGATGCGGCGGCCCTGTCGCGGCAATTGGAGCAATCGCCAGGTTTTCGCCGCCGGTTGATCGTGACCGATACGCTGTTCAGCATGGACGGCGATCTGGCTCCGCTGGCGGAACTGGCGGAGTTGGCGGAGCGTTTCGGGGCCATGCTGATGGTGGACGAAGCGCATGCGACGGGCGTGTTCGGCGCCGGCGGCCGGGGCGTGTGCGAAGCTTCGGGGGTCGAGCGGGCGGTCCATGTGCGGGTGGGCACGTTGAGCAAAGCCTTGGGCTCGATCGGCGGGTTTGTGGTGGGCGAGGCCCGCTTGATCGAGTGGTTGGCCAACCGGGCCCGCGCCTACGTGTTTTCGACGGCCTCGCCCGAAGCGGCCGCGGCGGCCGGCCTGGAAGCGCTGAAAGTCGTGCAAGAGGAACCGCAACGGCGGCAGGGGTTGCTGCAGCGGGCTGCCGAACTGCGACAGCGTCTGCAAGACCAGGGCTGGTCCACCGGCGAATCGGTCAGCCAGATCGTGCCGGTGATTGTGGGCCGAGCCTCGGCGGCGGTGGAAACCGCCGCGGCACTTCGCCGCCGCGGTTTGCTGGTCCCCGCCATCCGACCCCCGTCCGTCCCCCGTGGCCGCGCGCTGCTGAGGATCAGTCTGAGCAGTGCCCACACGCCGCAACAAATCGAGCAGTTGGTTGCCGCGTTTCGCGAACTGAGGGCTTGATCCGGCGTTTGTTCTGCGGAAAACCTCCTGGCAGGGCGAGGAAAACTACGCTTCATCTCCAAATAACTGCCGCAGCGCGTCGAAACGACCGGCCAACATTTCAGCAATCGGGCGGGTGCGGTCGAACCGTTCAAATAAAATCTTCATGACGGCGGTCATCGGGGTGGCCAGGATCATCCCGATGATGCCCCAAATCATGCCCCAGAGCATCAGGCTGAGTAAAATCGCCACCGGATGTAATTGGAAGGACTCCCCCATCACCTTGGGCTCGACTAAATTCCCGCTGATGAACTGGATACTGGCCGTCATCCCGATGACAAGTGCCAT
>SLEY01000400.1 GCA_007124535.1 Planctomycetaceae bacterium | reverse complement strand
CCGCACCAGCGTGTCCGACGTGCCGTCGAACTCCAGCGCGGCGCCCGAGGGCGAATCGACCCAAGCGGCGCTGACCACGCCATCGAGTCCGTTGTCCGAGCCGTCTCGGGCCACGCGGCCGGCGGCTTCGTCCAAGGCGTAATGCAGCAGCAGACCCTCCGCGGCGGCAGCGGCCCCGCAACAGCTCAGTAAAAACAGCAAACCGAACCATGGGTAATGGCGCATGATCGCCCGTTCCTTTCGTGTACCGTCACCGAGAGTGGATGGAAAGCGGAGGGGAGGTCGGTCGAACCCCTCTTCTCCGACCGATCGTCATCGGCAGCCAGTCGTTTGTCAAGTCCCCGGGCAACGTCGCAAAGCCGCCAAGGACCGCCCTCCCGTGTCATGGCACGCACAAACAGAGGGGTGTCATGTGCATCGAAGAACCGGAGATGTGCCTGCATCCGGACGTCATCCCCGCCTTGGCACGTCTTATGAATCGAGGCCGCGCAACGCACCCAGTTCATTGTGACCACGCACTCCGATGCTCTCGTGGCCGCTCTCACCGATGAACCGGAAACCGTTGTCGTCTGTGAACGCGACGACAACGGCAGCCATCTCCAACGGCTGCAGCCGAACGCCCTGAAGCAGTCGCTCGAGAAGTACAAGCTCGGCGTTCTCTGGCGCAAGGGCGAACTGGGGGGCACGGGATGGCAGGCGTGGCCCGACCTAAATCGGTAGAATACCCACACGATTCATATCGATCAGAATCTTGATGCTCATGGGACAGGAAGCGACACCTCGCGTGCTTGGACTCGCCACGCAGCATAGGCGAGTGCCTGGCCAATATCCTCTGCTTGCAAAAAGGGATAGGCTTTCAGGATCTTGTCACGCGTCCGACCCGCGGCGAGCAAACCGATGACCGTTCCGACAGTGACTCGCAAGCCGCGTATGCACGGCTTGCCCCCCCATCACCGCAGGATCGAGTGTAATGCGATTCGAATCTTGCATATCATTCCGCCTCGCTCCAAAGCAGTCAACCGTTAGAGGCCTGACAAAACCGCGTCGGTCTCAGAGATCCCGACCCACATGGGCGGTTTTGTTAGGGCCTCTTAGAGTCTTACGGTATGACTTCTCTTCGCCGTGCGCGCATGCTCCATCCGCATGATGCTGCGGTAGAGAGGCCGTGATCGTACAGACGGACGCAGGCGCCCAGAATCTTGTGACCATGGCTCGTTACTTGCCACCGGCGAGTGTGAGGAACTTTGGCGATAAGTCCGCGCACATGCAGACGCTTGAGCAAGCGCCCCGTCGCGGCGCTCTGCCGACGCCGTTCCTCCTTCGTTTCCCGTGCCGCATCCAGTTGCTCCCGGATGTCACGATTGCGAAAGCCGTGCATCAGATGCTCGCCCTGCAGGATCGCGCGAAACCGTGCCACGTCTTCGTGGCGAGCAGGATTGAAACCTGCAAAGCGACGCTCGCCGACAACCTGCGGCTGAGCCAGCTTACGGACTGGTAGTTTGGCTCGGGAGCCCCTACCGCGGACAAAGCGTCCAGGCAACGCGAACTGGCCGCCGAAGCCATCGCGTGCTACTGGTAAAGATTCGCGATCCCTTTGTTCATCTGAATGTCAAGATAAACCCCATACCCGGCTGGATCATCTGGCGTGCCAGCCACTCGTGGCCGTTGACATCAATCTGAACCCTGAACGGAAACCATGTCTCCAATCGCACGTAGATCCGCCCGAACTTCGGGTCCAGGTAATCATCCTACCGCACCCGCTGCTGACGCCGCTCCAATGCCAAACGGGGCCTTTGCCTGCCGTAACGCAAACGAACCGTACAACACGTCTCCATGCAACACAAGACCGCCAGCAAGCCGTCGGCATGTTTCCGCTCCCGGGCAAGTTGGTCGAGCCGATGCTGCAGCTCGATCGATACGTGCGTTTTCAGAGGAATGGCAGGGGTATTCCATGACGTTTGGAGCTGACCCCGGAAGAGAAAGTCCAGGCGAAATCGGCGCGTGTCCGAGCACCGTTTCCTGGCTCCCAATCTCGTCGGAAAATCTTTTTTCTCGTCGGAATTGGCAGACCGAACCGTAAGACCGGATTGTACCCCCTGCGTATGCTATCGGCAATCTAGCGGCACCCGAGCCGTTACCGATGAGCATTTCCAGTCCGGAACCCCCAGCAATCACATCACACCCCCACTTATAACCACCTCACCTATGCCGCTTACGTGAATCGACCTCACCCGCCAACGTCAAAAATCCGAGCCTTTCAGCGCCCCGTAGTCGCGCGCAAGGCGCCCCCCAAACGTCGCGCTTCGCACAAAGTGCGTCGGAGGGGTTGCTCCGGACCTCTTGTGGTCCGACGAAACGAGCTCCTGTGAGGTACCCCAGCGGAATATCTGTTTGATCCTCGACACGTTATCATTGATGTCGGCGCGACTCCACCCCAATTCGAACCCCTTCTGCTGCAGCCGCTGCAAGGCCAATGGTCCGAAGCCTGACACAGGGTGGTTGCCGAACGTGGCCCGGAGCAGCCGGAGCGCCGGCTTCAGCCGCTCAGCCGTCCCGGTCGACTCCCCATCTTTGTTTCGGTAATAAAGGAGGGCATACTTATAGTACTTCAGAATGGGTTCCGCGACCGTTAGAACCTGCGAGGGTTGCTGTGCGACACGGGCGACTACATCGGCCTGACCGTGCCGGTCCCCCTATTCGGTAATCGCCTCCTGATCGCGGGTTTTGCTCTCGGGTGAGCCGTACGGTTCGAGGTACCGCAAGCGGCCGTTGAATTGGACAACCGTCTGCCCGGAGGCTTTGTGATGGCAGTATTTCGGGGGTCGAGTGGAGAGTTTCGACATGAGACGATCCTCGAAAGGGCGTAAACGGCGTACGCTGCTTCTGGATTCGCCGCACTGCCGAGGATGGACAGGTTGCCTTTAAGGCAAGGCTTCGGCAGGAGTTAGATCAAGTCGGGGCGACTAGATTTGAACTAGCGACCTCTGCGTCCCGAACGCAGCGCTCTAGCCAGGCTGAGCTACGCCCCGTTATCGAAACCTTTATGGTAACGGGTTGTCGGCGACAGTCAACGGGACCTGGGCAGAATTCTTGCGGAACAACCACCAAAAGCGGCTCGACTCCGCCCCGCCGGGCAGTATTCTTGCAGTCTGCGCGAGCCACGACCAGACCGGTTACCCTCTTTGGCGTCCAGTGCGTACCCCCATCTCCCAGGTCGGTTCCGTTGGATTCATGTCCCTTGGTGACTCGTGTTATGCATAATCGGGGAACGCCGTGAAGGATTCGTGATCCCTGGGACGTCCTTGTCGGTGATCCCGGCGAGGACCTGCCTTCGCCAAGCCGGGAGCACGGTGGTCGGCAGGAACGAACCGTCACGGACCGGCTCCCAATGTGTCCAAGCAGAGCAGGGTCAAGGTCAGCGTCAGGGCGGAGGCCAAGGTGGTCCAGAAAACGCATTCGGCGACCGTGTCGGCGTCGCCGTCCAGTTCGATGGTCAGCAGGAGCGTGTTGATCGCCGTCGGGGTGGCGGCGCCCAGAATCAACTGGGCGGCGGGCCAAGGCCAGAGGCCCAAAAGCCAAGCGACCACGGCCGTCACGGCGGGCAGGATCAGCAGCTTCAGGGCGATCACCGGACCGACGATCCGCCAAACCGGCCAGCGGGCTCGCACGGCCAGTTGGGCGCCCAGCGTCACCAAGGCGACCGGGACCATGCCGGCGGCAATCATCTGCAGGGCCGTGTCGATCCAGCCAGGCACGGTCCACTGCATTTCCCGCATCGCCAGCGCCGCCCCAATCGCGTAGATCATCGGCATGCGGAAATAGCCGCTAATCGCCGACCAGACGCCATGCCCCTGACCCAAAGCCACGACGCTGTAACCCACAAAGAAGATCATCATGTTGATGAACATGACCACCAGGGCCTGAACCTGACCCCCAGCCGGGCCGTAGGCGAGTTCCGCCACGGGAATGCCGACAAAGCCGGCATTGAATAGCAGTCCCCCCACCATCATGGCCGCAATCGTGCTGCCGCGCGCCCCGTATCGGCGGAGGATCCCGTACAGAGGCAGGCCGACCAGCAGCATCGGGACCACGACCGTGATGCCGATGCCCCCGATCTCCCGCCAGCTGAGCGGACTTTCCAGGATCCGAATGAACAGGAACACCGGTACGAAGAAGTACAGATTCAGACGGACCATGGTCTGCAGCTGAAACGCCCGGAAATGATGCACCAAGGCGCCCAGGCCGACGATGAACAGCATCGGCGCGAGGATGTCGAAGAAGATGGCGAACATGCGGTGCAACATGGCCAACACTGTAGCAAATTCGCCCGCAGTTCGCCCAGTCCACCAATCGCCAGCGAAGCCCGACTCGAACCGCCACGATGCCGGGTGGAGGACAGAAGGCTCGGCGGCAGAGCCCCTACCAGAGGGTCACGCCCGTCTTGGTGCCCGGCGGGCGACGATCCAGCGCCCCGCGCACCCCTAACTGGCTGGGGTCTCGAGCGATCTTGTCCGTGAAAACCCGCACATCATCGACAATCGGCCGAAGCCGGCGACTCAAATCCTCCGCATTGGTCACCAGACGGTCCAGACGATGGTACACCTCGTCGTCGTAAGCCAGGCGGCCCAAGGTTCCCTGTCCCGTGTTCAACGCCTCGCCAAAGGCGACGAATTGCGACAGCATCAGGTTCAGGTTCTCCGTGCTGGTCTCGATATTGCGGATCAGCTGTTCACCTCGTTCACCCAAAGGCCGGGTCAGTTGTTCCAGATGGTCCAGATTGATTTCAGCTTTCTCCCCCATCCGCGCAAAACTGTCAAGCGTCGTTCGGGCTACGGCCATCGTCTCGCGGCTCTCCGAAATAAACTCGGGCAACTCGTTCAGCATTCGCGCCAAACGATGGCTCAACTCCTCATCGCCCAAGGTGCGATCCACGGTCTGCATCGTGCGCTGCAGACCGTCCAAAGCCGCTTCCGCCTTGTCCAGAATGCGGATGATCTGACCGTCACTGGCATCAAGGGCTCCGTTCAGACTGCGTGCCAGGCTGGCCACCTCGTCGCCGGCGGTTTCGATTGAGGTGAAGGCGGAGGCGATCGTTCCCTCCAGATTGACCAGTACGCGCATCGGATCCCTCGCCACCACCCCGTCCGGCAAGTAATCGCCATCTGTCAAGACCTCGCCGGCCCGCTCCTTTTCCTCGGCGCCCAAACGACCGTTCTCCTGTACGTCGAAACGGGCCAGCAACTCCTCCCGGGTGGCAGGAACAAACTCCAGTACCGCGTCCCCCAACAGCGAACCCGAACCGATGCGGCAGATTTCGTTGCGGCGTAAACGATACTTCTGGTTGATTCGCACCGTCACCAATACCCCGCCTTCGTCCCGCAACACATCTTCTCGATCCAACAATTGGACATGGGAAACGCGACCGATCAAAACCCCACTTTTGCGCACCGGTGTGTCGACCGTCACCCCCGGCGCTTCGGGAAACCGGATGTGCAGCGTGTAGTGCGGCTGCAGCATCGTCGGCCACGCACCAAACAACATGATCAGCACGACGCAGACGATCGCCGCGACGACCACGACCACTCCGACCCGAAAACGTAAGACGTTGTCATCCATCGTTACACCGCCATGTCCGTTTCCTCCGGCTGCAACTCCATCAACCGCTCACCCGCTTCCCCCCGCACGAATTGCACCACGCGACGGTCCTCGCAACGTTCCAACTCGCTGGGCGGACCGTCGAAGAGCAACTGGGGTTCCTCAGGCCTTAAACGGGACAAAGGAAACAGCATGATTACTCGGTCTCCCACTCGCCGAACCGTGCGCATGTCATGCGTCACGATGATGCTGGTCACCGGCTTGGTACGACGCGTTCGCAACATCAGTTCGTTAATCACATCGCTCATGATCGGGTCCAACCCCGTGGTTGGCTCGTCGTACAGCATCAATTCGGGGTTCATAATCAAGGCCCGAGCCAGTCCCACCCGCTTGCGCATTCCGCCGGACAGCTCCACAGGCTTCTTGGGAATCACCGTGTCGGGCAGCCCGACTTCCCCCAGGCGACTTCGCACCTCTTCCGCAATCTCGCGCTGCGAACCGTTCGTGTGCTGCCGGAGCGGAAACGCTACGTTTTGACCGATCGTCATGCTGTCGAAAAGGGCCGCATTCTGGAACACGTAACCACAACGAATCCGCTGCCGGGTCAGCTGTTGCTCGTTCAACTCGGCCAGATTCTGCCCATCGAACCAGACCTCGCCCTCCGTCGGCTGAATCAGACGGATGATCGATTTCAACAACACCGTTTT
>SLEY01000622.1 GCA_007124535.1 Planctomycetaceae bacterium | reverse complement strand
CGGTAGCGGCCGGGGAGGGTATTTACCAACAATAGCCCGCTTAAAGGGCTAAAACGCTGATTCACCGCAAACCACTTCGGTCAATACGCGTTCAAGGGGGACGGTCACAAATGAAGGTTTTACCCCTTGAAGCGGGCCATTGAACAGAAATGGCCCCCAACACGTAGCCCGAAACAAGCACTCGAGGAACCCGTCCAATCGGGCCCTCTCCGGGTGCAACCCAGCCACCTCGGCGATCCACCCGCCGGCGGGGACAAACGGAACCTTCTCGGTCCGGGGAACAAATCACCACAATTTTCGGGGGATTGTACATGGATCGGATTGTGCTACGGTGACGGGACTCACGGAGAGCTGACCGGACCGAGGCCGTTGATACCCCGTTGGAGATCCGGAGTGGTTCCATGAACGATCACGTTGAAGAAACGGAAAACGACGGAGACAAAAGAAAGTTGAATGTCAGCAAGCCAAAACGAGTTGCCACAGAGATTGAAGGGCTGGACGCCGTTCTTGAAGGTGGGTTCCCTGTCGGTCAGACATGCTTGGTACGAGGCGATTCGGGTTCCGGAAAAACGACCCTGGCGATGCAGTTCTGCATGGCTGGGGCGCGGGGCGGCGAGCGGGTGTTATTCCTGAGCATGTCCGAGACGGAAGAGGAACTCCGGGCGATGGCCCGCTCCCACGGTTGGTCCCTTGACGGCGTGGTCATCCATTACCACGACGTGCGCGAGCGCCTCGGCGGGCGGGTGAACCAATCGGTGTTTCGCCCGGCCGAGGTCGAACTGCCGCAGACGATTGACGCCCTGCTTTCGGTAATCGACGAGGTGAACCCCGAAAGGCTGGTGATCGACTCGCTTTCGGAACTCCGGATCGCGGCGGGCGACGCGCGGTGGTTCCGCCACCAGATGCTGGCCCTGAAGGACTACTTGATCGAGCGCCATTGCACCGCTTTGTTCACCAGCAGCAGCCGCGTGCCGGAGATGGGGGTCAAGTCGCTCGTCCACGGCATGGTCGAGTTGGAGCAACTGGCCCGCGAGTACGGGGCCGATCGGCGCCGGTTGCGGGTGCACAAGTTGCGCCGGCAGACGTACGCCAGCGGCTACCACGACTTCGCGATTCGCACCGGCGGGGTCGAGGTGTATCCCCGACTGATTGCTGCCGAACACCGCGCCCCCTTCCGGCCGGAAATCGTTCGCTCCGGGGTGCCGGAACTGGACGAACTGGCTGGCGGCGGGCTCGACCGGGGTGCCGCCACGCTGCTGTTGGGGCCGTCCGGCTCGGGCAAATCGACCGTGGCCACTCAATATGTGGTGGCGGCCGCCCAGCGCGGCGAGCGGGCGGCCATGTACATCTTCGACGAGCGCCCTCAGACCTTACTGGAACGCAGCCGGGGAATGGGGCTGCATTTGCAGGAACCGTTCGAAAACGGCACGGTCGAGTTGCAACAGGTCGATCCGGCCGAACTGACCCCGGGCGAGTTCAGCCACGCCGTGCATCGGGCGGTCGTCCAGCGGGGCATTCGCATGGTGGTCATCGATAGTCTGATCGGCTACGTTCACGCGATGCCCAACGAGCGACTCCTGACGCTCCACTTGCACGAGTTGCTCACTTACCTCAGCCAGCAGGGAGTGACCGTGTTGTTGGTGATGTCGCAGCACGGTCTGCCCGGTAGCCCGCGGCATACCCCGTTCGATCTGAGCTACATCTCCGATTCGGTGCTGCTGTTCCACATCTTCGAGTACGCCGGCGAGCTTCGCAAGGCGATATCGATGTACAAGCGTCGTTGCGGCAGGCACGAGCAGACGCTCCGCCCCTTGCAATTCGGCCCGCAAGGCATCTCCTTGGGTTCGCATCTCCAGGAGTATGCTGGAATCTTGACGGGCGTGGCCCAGCGTCATGAGGAAGGATGATCATTCATGTCCGGTAGCGCAAGATCCGCGACCGTTCCCGGGTCCCCCGGAGATGCGCAGCGGGTGCTGGTATTGGCTCCGTTTGGGCGTGACGCGGCGGAAATCGCCCGGGTGTTGGGCGCGGCCGATTTCTGCACCGTGGGTTGCGAGGACGTGGCGCAGTTCTGCGCCGGCATCGAGCAAGGGGCCGGCGTGGCCTTGGTGGCCGAAGAGGCGCTTTCCGACCAAGCCCGGCAGCTGATCGCGGCCATCCTGGCCGACCAGCCCTCCTGGTCCGACCTCCCGTTGCTGATCCTGACTTCGCGCAGCCGCCGGGAGCATGACGGCTGGCATGCCCTGCGCCGTTTTGAGAACATCGCGCAAGTGCGGTTGCTGGAACGCCCGCTCACCACCGCCGCCCTGGTCAGTACCATGCGGGCGGTGGTCGGATCGCGCCAGAGGCAGTACCAGATCCGCGACGAGTTGGCTGCCCGGCGGCGAGCCGAGGCGACGGTCCGCCGACAACAGGAACTGAGCGCGGCATTGAACCGGATCAACGCCGCCGTTCATGAGACCCTGGATCAGGACGCGATCCTCCAGGCACTTCTGGTCGAAGGGTCCAAGGCGCTTGGCAGCGAAACGGCGGCCGTTTCGTTGCGACGGGCCAGTCACTGGACGGTCCATTGTATCCGCGGGTTTCCCGACAATTTGCTCGGCGCCACGATCAGCGACGAACAGGACCGCCATGCCCTGCTGGCGATGCAAAGCCGGAACCCGGTCGCGATTGAAGACGCCTGGGGCGATCAGCGCGTGAACTTGGAACACATGCGCAGGCACAACATTCGCGCCGTGCTGGTCGTGCCGCTGTTTCTCCGCGAGACTCCCCTGGGCGCCGCCTTTTTCAACTTCCACAGCGGCCCGCGGCCTTTCAGCGAGGCCGAGATGACTTTCGCAAGGCAGCTGAGCGCGACGGCGTCCATCGCCCTGGAAAACGTCCGCCTCTTCAACCAGCACCGGCAAGCGGAAGAGGAACTGACGACGCTGAACGAGACGCTCGAGGAACAGGTTGCCGAGCGCACGGCTGTGGCGGAGCGCCGTGCCGCGGACCTGCGCGGACTGGCCGCCAAATTGACCGACGCCGAGCACCGGGAGCGGAGACGTCTCGCCAAATTGCTCCACGACGACTTGCAGCAGTTGCTGCTGGCCGCAAAGCTGCGTTTGCCGCTGCTGGTCGAAACCGATCCGAGTCAATTGGCGCAGCACGTCGATAAACTCGAGGAACTGGTGGCCGACTGCATGAGCACCTCGCGGGACCTGACCCAGGAACTAAGCCCTCCCGTGCTGGAATACGGCTCGTTGGCCGAGACACTGGATTGGCTGGTCGGGTGGTTCCGCGAGAAACACGGGTTGGTGGTCGAGCTGAACGTCGACAAGGCAATTCCTCCGGAACCGGAGTGCGTGCGCCTGTTTCTGTTCGATGCGGTACGCGAATTGCTGTTCAATGTGGTCAAGCACTCGGGAAGGATGGAAGCGCAAGTAACGCTATCGAGCCTTCTGGAGGGATTCGTGGTGCAGGTCGAGGACGGAGGCGCGGGTTTCCACCCCAAAGCGGTCGAGTGCCGCTTACAGAAGCCGGAGGGGTTGGGTTTGTTCAATATTCGCGAGCGATTGGAGGCCCTCGGGGGCCGACTGGAGATCGAACAAAGCACACTCGGGGGGGCATGCTTCCGCTTGTCCGTGCCAGCCAAGCAGAGCAGAAAGGGCCCGTCGGAGCGGTCGGCGAAAGCGAGAGTGCGGAGAAAGGTCCGGCGCGATCGGCCGGAGGTGATCCGCCTGCTCGTGGTGGACGATCACCAAGTGGTACGTGAGGGGATGGTCGGGCTCCTGGACCGGGAGCAAGGTCTGGAAGTGGTCGGCGAAGCCGCCCACGGCTGGCAGGCCGTCGTCCAGGCCGAGGCGCTTCACCCGGACGCGGTCATCATGGATGTCGATATGCCCGGGCTGAACGGCATCGACGCCACGCGAGAAATCAAACGCCGTTGGGAGGAAACGGTCGTGGTCGGTCTCTCGCTGCACGAGGAGGATGGCGTGCGGCGCGCGATGGTGGAAGCGGGAGCCGATGGATACATCAGCAAACATGCCCCCGCGAAGGAGTTGGTGGCGACCATCCGGCACTTGTGCAGTTAGGCGCGGTTCGAGAAGCCAAAGTCAGATTGGCGGAGCATGAGACGGAATGTCGCAGTAAGGCAACCCGCAGGAAATCATCTACCGCGCAACGATGTGGCCGGTCTCTGACCGAGCCACTCGGCCGACCGAAGGTCTCCCCTATCGCGGGAAACCTTCGGTCGGCGGGGTCAGAGACCCTCGCCGAGCGCGGCGTTGCGGGTAGATCATTTCCTGCGGGTCGCCTTACGGAGTTTAAGGGCATCATCTGGGAGGGAACGCCATTTGCTGGGAAGACGAGACATCGCAACGTTATCCCCGTGGAGGTTCCATGCCGTCAGAAATTGCCACCCTGAACGATGTCATCGCCAGCTTTGACCGCCACGGGGATCGGCCCGCCGTGGGGGCCATGCAAACGGAAGGACTTGAGGAATGGTCGTTCGCCCGCTTGGCCGACACCTCCCGGCGGCTGGCCGCCGGTTTGCACAAGGCCGGGCTGGAACCGGGGTCGCGGGCCGCTCTGGTGGCGCCGAACCGCCCGGAATGGATGGTCTCATGCTTTGCACTCATCCATGCCGGCGCCGTTCCCGTCTTGATCGACGCTCAGATCCCGCCCGAGAAACTCGCTCGGATACTCCACGACAGCGACGCTTCCTGGGTTCTGAGCACATCGGACCTTTGCCAGCAGTTGGAGCCCTCGCAGGGCGACTCCCCCCGGGAGATCGTCCTGCTGGATGACTCGGCGGACGAACCGCGCAGCTGGCGCCGCTTTCTGGCCGACGAACCGGCCGAGCCGCACCCTGCCCAGATCGACGACATGGCGGTCCTGTTTTACACGTCGGGCACTTCGGGAGCCGCCAAAGGGGTACCGCTCCGCCACCGCAACCTGGCTTCCAATGTCCAATCGCTGATCCAATTGAACCTCCTCCAGGCGGACGACCGTGTCTTGCTGCCGTTACCGCTGCATCACGTTTACGCTTTCACCGTGGGCATGTTGGTGCCGCTGGCGACCGGAATTCCGGTCTTACTGCCCGAATCGTTGGGCGGACCGCAGATCGTTCGCACGCTCCGGGAAGCTCGTGCCACGGCCTTATTGGGCGTACCGAGGCTCTACTCCGCCCTTCTGCCGGCCATTGAAGGCCGCATTGCCGAGCGGGGCCGGATCGCTGCCGGGGCATTTCGCATGGCACTGGCCTTGTCCACGTGTCTGCGATACCGGACCGGCCTGAGGATCGGGCACCGGCTGTTTGCCAAGTTACATGAGCAATTTGCGCCCGCGTTGGAGATTGTCACTTCGGGCGGTTCGCCCCTGGATCCGGCGATGGCACGAAAGCTGGAAGGGCTGGGATGGCGTTTCGCCAACGGCTATGGGCTCACGGAGACCTCGCCCGTGGTCGCCTTCAATGAACCTGGCCGTGCCCGCATCGGCACGGTCGGCCGCCCGGTGGCCGGGGTGGACGTGCGGATTGCCGAGCCTCGCGAGGGGCAAGCGCACGGCGAGATCCAGGTGAAGGGCCCCAACGTCTTTTCCGGCTATTGGAACCGGCCGGAAGAAACCGAAGCCGCCTTCACCTCCGACGGGTACTTCCGAACCGGCGACCTGGGCGAACGGGACCGCGACGGGTACCTCCGTGTCCTGGGCCGCGCGTCGTCGTTGATCGTCATGCCCGGCGGCGAAAATGTCTGGCCCGAAGACGTGGAACAAGCCCTGGCCGGTTCGGACCGGATTGCCGAAGCCGGCGTCCTGCTTCACGAAGAAAAGCTGGTTGCCTTGGTCGTGCCGGAATCGGGGCCGTTTCGCGGCGCCGGCAGGGAGGAGGTCGCTTCGGAACTGCGGGCCGAGGTGGCGCGGATTTCCCGCCAATTGCCATCGCACCACCGGGTGGCGCATGTCCAGGTCACCCGCCAACCACTGGACCGCACGCGGTTGGGCAAGCTCCGCCGCCACCTGCTGGAGCAGCGATACGAAGCCATCCAACGTCATGGCGACGCGGCGGAACCGCAGGCCGGGCCGATGCCGATCGAGGACATGCCGGAAGAGGTCCGGAAGTGGTTCGGGTCGCCCGCCGTCGGTCGCACCTGGGATTGGCTGGCCGCGCGCTTCTCCGACGTCCGCCTGGGGCCGGAAACCCATCTCGAGGCCGACTTGGGGATCGACTCGATGGAATGGCTCCACCTGGGGTTGGAAATCCAGCAGCAGACCGGCCAGGCCCTGCCCGAGGAGGTTGTTCGACGGATCGAAACGGTCGGCGACTTGCTCCGCGAAGTGG
>SLEY01000466.1 GCA_007124535.1 Planctomycetaceae bacterium | reverse complement strand
TGCAGCATCTCCAGGGCACTTTCGGCCGAAACGTACTGCAGGGCGTAAACCGCGGCCCGACTCGCACCCGCACGGCCTCCCGCCTCCGTCAACTGGTCGACCACCGCCTGGATCTGCTCGTGTTCCTCCGGAGTGGCCCAGGCGACGAACCGGCCGGTCTCTGCCGCTTCGGCGAAACGGGCGTCGGGAAAGGCGTCGGTGAGGAACTCCAGCACGTACTCGGTCGTGGTTGCCGCCATGCCCTCCAATGGATAGACCACCGGCTGGGCCGTCACCTGCGTGCCGTCTTGGACATCCAGATCGTTCAACATCGACTCGATCAACTCGTGTTCCCCCGGCCGTGCCCAAACGGTCAATCGGCGCGGCGAGTCCGGGTCGATGGTGAACTCGGCCTGCGGCGCAACCTTCTCCAGCAAATCCAGCGTGCTCTCCGCCGCGATATACTGCAGCGCGTAGACCGCGACGCGGCCTTCACCCTCGCCCCCGCCCCGAGTCAGTTGTTCCACCAAGGCCTCGATCTCCCGATGCTCTTTGGGGATCGCCCAGACGACCAACTGACCGGGCTCGGTGCCCAACGTGATTCGGGCGTCCGGTACGGAAGCCGACAAGAAATCCAGGATGCCCTCCGCCCGGGTTTCGTCCAGGGTGCGGAGTTGATAGACCACGACCTGAGCCTCGCGATCCACCGCTTCTCCCGCATCGATTTCCGCCAATACCTTGTCGATCTTCTCCTGCTCGTTGGGCCGAGCGACGGCGACCAACTGGTACTCGTTCGCGCCGGTTGACAGTTGCGCGTTGGGCACAGCCAACTCGAGAACCTCGATCGCGTCGGCCGCCATGACCGAGCGCAGCGCGTAGACCTGGGTGACCGGTTGGCGGAGCGTCACCCCGTCCCGCAATCGTTCCAGCGTGGCCTCGATCACGGCATGTTGCGACTCACGTCCCCACGCCAGAATGGCGGCCGTCTTGGCATCGGACGTCAGACGAACCTCCGGGAGCTGGTCTTCCAGAATCCCCATCACCAGCTCGGCATCCAGGTCGTCCAAAGGATACGCCATGAACTGCTCGTCCAACTCCCCCAACTCGGCGGAATCCATCTGGTCCAGCGCCGCCAGCACCTCCTCCTGCTGCCGCTCGGTCGCCCAGATCATCAACCGGCGTGAGCGTTCTTGATAGACGAATTCCAAATCGGGGAACAGCCGTTCCAGGACGGTCAGGATACTGTCGGGATCCGGGGATTTCACGGGGTAAACCGCCAGACGCGTCTGGCTGGCCTCGTGCGATTCGGTCTCCATCTGATCCAGCAGCTGTTGAATCTGCGCATGCTCGTCCGGTTTGGCCCAAATGGCCAACTCGCCCGGCTCCGCTTCCCCCAGAATTTCGACCGAAGGCATGTCTTCGGACAGCGAGGCGAACAGGGCTTCGAACCGTCGCGATTGGGTCGGTGTCACCGGATAGACCACCAGCTTCGGCCGCTCCTCCGGCAACGCGTGCGCTTCGAAATCGTCCAGAATCTTGCGGATCGCATCCTGATCCTCCGGGGCGCCGACCACCATCAGACGCTCGTTCTCCTCGTCGCTGACGATCTGAGCGTCGGGGACCATTTCTTCCAGGACGTCCAGCAGCTTCTGCGAAGGCGGGTGGGCCAGCGCATGGAACCGGACCTCGGGCTCGCCCAGCGGATCACCGGGTTGCAGCTGACTCAACGTGGCGGTGATCGTCCGCTGATCCATCGGTGTCGCCAGCGCGATCAGGTTGCGGTTGTTCGGCTCGTGGATCAGTTTCGCCTCGGGAACCAAGCTTTCCAGCAATTCCAGGGTGGCGGTCGGATCGCCCCTGCCCAAACGATGGACTTCCATCTGCGGCGTGGTCTCGGGCGAAAGTCCCTGTCCCAGGCCCTCGACCGCTTGGCGAATCGCGTCCTGCTCGGCCGGCGGCGCCCAGACGACCAATCTGCGGAACTCCCCATCGATCGTCAGCCGAGCATCCGGCGCCAAGGGCTGCAACGTGTCGATGAACTCCGCCGCTTCCGTTGAAGTCGAGATCCCTTGAATCGGGTACACTTGGAAGGTGGCGGACTCGCCCACCCGATCTTCCAGTTGCATCTTCCGGAGCGCCGCGGCGATCAGCTCGTGCTCTTGCTCGTCGGCCAGCACCATCAGATTCCGCGAAGTCTCGTCGAAATTCAGCGTCGCGCGCGGAGCGACCGACTCCAGCATGGTCAGCAGATTCTCGGCATTGCGCCGGACGACGCGATAGACTTCCAGCTGCCGCGTCGGATCGCTCACCGGCGAATCGTGCCCCAGTTTTTCCACGGCTTTCAAAATCGTCTCGTGTTCGGCCGGCGTGGCCCAGGCGACCAGCGAGGTCCCGTCCTGGCCCAGCGACAACACCGCGTGGGGCACTACTTTGGACAGGGTTTCGATCAATTCCGTCCCTGCCATCGCCCGGCCGCGGCGGGCGCTCGTGCCCGTGGTCGCCGACACGTCCGGGGGCCCCAAAGCATACACCTCCAGCCGCCGCTGGGCCCCTTCTTCCAAACCGGTTTCCATCTGTTCGATCACCCGTTCGATCACCGCATGCTGCGCCGGGGTGACGTGCGCGTGAATCTGGTTCAGATTGGGTTCCAGCACAATGGAACCGCTCGGCACCAGCGTCTTGACCATTTCCATCACGCGGGCGGTGTCCGCAACGGTCACCCGATGCACGCGCAGCTCGGGCGGCACGCGTCGCCGCTCCGCCTCCAACTGCCGCTCGAGCCGTTTGATCTCCTCTTCGACGGCACGAATTTCTCGCTGAAGGCGTGCCCGTTCCCGCTTCAGGGCGTCATCACCCGGCTCCGGCACCGATTCGATGGCGCGGCCGATCTCCCGCATCAACCCCGCCCGTTCGGTGACATGGATTTCGCCCGTCGAGGTAACCGGCGCCAATTTATGATAGGGACCCAATAGAGGGGTAATCGCTTCGATTACTTCCTTCATGTCCCGCTTCTCCGTGGGGAAGCGGACGGTAACCAACTCGAAACGCCCCCGCTCTTCAATCTCTTCCATCGTCACTTGGGGGATCAGGCCCTCCGGGACCCCGTCGATCAAATCGACGACCATCAGCATCCGATCTCGGCGAATCAACGCAAAGCTCTTGGTCAGGAGGACGCTGTTGAGCAGGTCGATCGCCTCTTCGGGGGTATAGTAGCGTGTATCGGTGTAATTGAACGTCCCGGGAGGAGGGGAATCCAGCACGAGGGACAAATCCGCTTGTTCCGCAAACCATTCCAGCACTTCCGTCCATCGCTGGTATCGGAACATGAAGCGCAAACGTGGCTCTTCGGGCTCGGCATCGGCGGTCGTTTCCGTTTCGGCCGGCGATGCCGATTCTTCGGGGTCGGCTTCGTCGGCGTCATTTTCGTCGGCGTCGTTTTCGTCCGCATCATTTTCGTCCGCGTCATTTTCGTCCGCGTCGTTTTCGTCCGCGTCATTTTCGTCCGCGTCGGCTTCGTCCCCTGCTTCTTCTGCCGCTTCTTCTGCGTTTTCGTCGGCAGTCGCCTCGGCCGGCGGTTCCTCGGCGAACGACGGGACGGGGACGGGAGCAAGCACTGATAGCAGGGCAAGCAGGAGGGAAACCAGCAACAAGTGGGGCATCATGCGGGTCACGATCGTGTCTCCGGCGGGAAATTACGGAGAGGGTGGGAACTGGCGGCAAGGCCGGCCAGCGGTTTGGCCAATACACTCTCTAGGATACTCCCAATCGCCCTTAGAGTAAAGCTCTAATCACTTTACGCCGCTCTCGCGGCAGGCAGAACCGGGAAAATCGGCACCAGCGGGCCGTGCGGACCCCGCGGGTTCGGCGTGATGAAGGTGGTGGCCGGTTGTGGGGGAAATCCCGACTTTGCCTCCCAACGGCTTCTGCCGTATACTTTCCGTTGTAGGAAAGATTCGCAATTGCCACAGACCGCATCGGTTCAATCCACCGGGCCAGGGGTGGAGGAGAAAGCTGCTATGACAATGAATTGGATCACGATTTCGCGTTACGGCTTGGTCGCACTGATCGTTTCCGGCGTGGTTTACGGCGTCCCCGCGGAGGCCCAAATCGACCGCGACCGGACGGTCGAACGATCGGAAACGATTATGGATGAGGATGCCCGGTTCTTGCGAGACAGTCGCGAAGCGGGCGATTTTGTGGGCCGACGGTCGTCCGACGAAGGGGGCATTGTGGGGGCGCGATCGAGCGGGGAAGCTCGCGAGACGGTCCGCTCCGCCGTGGACGACAACCTCCAGATCGACCTTGGTACTGATATCAACCAAACGAATGTTCCCCTCATGCCGCCCCAATTTCAGTTAAATGCACCCCGCTTGAAAGCCGGTTTTCTGCCTCGTGTCCGTGCGGGTAGTGAAATAGACGCCCGCTTGATCAATCGTCTACGGACAAGGTTGCCGGGGGACGCGACCAACCCGATCGAGGTGTCGGTGGGAGAGGGCGAGGTGCTTCTGCGCGGTGAGGTTGCCTCCGAGCGGGATCGGCGGATGGCCGAGTTGTTGGTCGGCTTTGAGCCGGGAGTGCGGCAGGTGCGGAATGAGTTGCAGGTGGCTCCGACATCGACGCCGCAGGAGCCGGCGACTCCTTAGCCGATGACCAACGATCCATCGCGGTCAACTCGGCGTAAGTCTTCATGACTTCATTCGAATCGGGGGTCCGTTGCTGGGATTCGCCGACCAGCAAGCGCTGAGCTTGGTTCGGGGCGACGGTGATCGTCAGCGGCGTTCGCATTTTACGTTGCGAACGGTGATCGATCGGTCGATCTTCCTGGTCATGATAGGAGACCTGCTGGATCTCCGAATCGGTTGGGGAAGCGGGGTCGGAACCGCGACGGGCGGCGGCGAGTCGTTCGCTGGAATTGCGCATCCGGCCGGGCAGCGTAGCTTGAGCGGCTTGGGACATGATGATGCGGCCCTGGGCGTCCTCAAAGCGGGTGATCAAGGTCACCGGCTTCTGATACCCACCAATGGGACCCCAAGGAAGCCACACGCTGTAGGAGGGGCCCAGCGCCGAGTCGCCTTCAAAACGGGCCAGTTCTTCGGCCGTGAAGACGTACTTCTTGTCCGGTCTTGGATTGTCCGGGTCGGCATCCGTGTCGTCAAAGACATAGACGATCAGGCTCCCGTCGACCGGCATCGTCAGCTGGGGATCCTGGCCATGAAACATGA
This sequence comes from Planctomycetaceae bacterium, assembly GCA_007124535.1. Lineage (GTDB taxonomy): Bacteria > Planctomycetota > Planctomycetia > Pirellulales > Pirellulaceae > SLMF01. Next base: position 1,118 of record SLEY01000466.1, on the reverse strand, counting down.
CCCGGCCCCCGAAACCTCGCACCGGGCGTTTTCCCGGAGGATGCATCGCGGCGGGCGTCCACACGGTTACCACCTTTTCAGGGACCTCCGGCTCCGAATCGAACAGGACAAACGGCTGGCTGAAGTTGAGTTTCGCACAGCCCGAACCTGCACCAAGGGCCAGCGAGGCAAACACGAGGGCCGCCGGCAGGAGGAGGCTGGAGTATTTCATGCTTCGTCCTCGCGAAAGGGCTACAGCGGGTCAGATTCTCTCTCGTATCGCGTGTCCTGGACTCACCCACCGTAGGGAATCTGGTCATCATAAAAGGGGGTGCCTGGATCAAGGGGGCCTGGCAGAGGTGACATGTCCCCGGGCAGCGACTCCGGCTCATCCGACGGCTCGGCAGACGGCGTGTGGGGTTCCTCCACGATTCCTTCGGGAGTCCGAGCGGGGTAAATCACCTGTCCGGCATGGCCCCAGGCAGAAAGGTCCGCTTCCTCATGGATTCCGGTCGGGCCGTGCATCTCGTGGATATCCGCCAAGCACCAACTCATCCGGGCGGCTTCCAACTGCTTGATCCGCTCCGCGTCTTCCCGATCGCGAATCACTTGCGGCGTCATGAAAATCAGCAATTCGTCACGCTCGACCGTCTCGATTTCGTGACGGAACAGGGCGCCGACTACGGGAAGGCTGGAGAGATAGGGGATGCCGCGTCGCGTCTGGCTGGTGTCTTTGGTGATCAACCCCCCCAAAACAACCGTCTCGCCGCTGCTCGCACTGACGGTCGTTTGGGCCGTGGTCACCTCGATCTGCGGCGAACGGACCTCGTCCGAGATCGGAATCCCTTCCGCTTCCGGGCCCAGACGGGAACGCTCGGCGTCGATCTCCATCACCACCATCCCTTCCGGACTGATCCGCGGAGTCACCCCCAGGATCAACCCTACGTTTTCCAATTCGACAATATTGGTTTGAACGCGGTCGACCAGTCGGACCCCGACAATCCGCGGCACCCGCTGTCCCACTTGGATAAAGGCCGGTTGGTTGTCCAAAGTCATAATCTGAGGGCGACCAAGCACCTCGACTTTGCTGGTACGCTGCAGGGCCCGGATCAACACATCCACGCTGTTGCTGGAAGCCT